>CAKJYB010000022.1 GCA_918241715.1 Clostridiales bacterium | reverse complement strand
ATTTATTTATATAATAAATAATTTTTTGTTTTTTATTTGTTTTTATTTGATAAAAAGATGTGTTAAGTGATAAAATAATTTTGACTATAAGATGGACATATTTTCCAAAACGTTTTAGGAGTTGTTATGAAAAAGTTTCGTTTAATGATTATGTCTCTTCTGCTCATTGTGCTGGGAACAACACTTGTTGCCTGCTCTGGCAGAAGTCCAAAAGCCGACTTCACCACAAGTGAAGAACTTTTATCTGTTGGTGAAACGATAAATTTGAAAGACTATCTCAAGGTCAGTGGAAATATAAAAAATGTTGTTGTCAAGAGTGAAGACAAGACAATTGTTTCTGTTGAAGGAAACGTTGTCAGAGCAGAAAACAAAGGCGCAACATATCTTTATGCAACATACAGCTCAAACGTTTTGGCAAAATTACATATTGTCGTAAAAGACACATTCTCCGTTCCTACAGGATTTAACGTTGACGAAAACGGAAAACTCCTTTCAGAAAATGGAGAGTTTACATGGAATGTTGTTTCTGATTTCTATCAAGATGACGAAGCACCAACAATTGCTTCACAATACAAAGTTTTTGGAAATCTCACCCTTGTTTCTTCCAGAGATGGAGAGCCTACCGGAGAAAGAGAAATAGACACAACGGTTTCTACAAACAAATATGTTCCAACAGAATTTGGAATTTACAAACTCAAAGTTTCTGCTGTTGGAAAAGGATACTTTGATTCAAGTGAACAATCAGAAGAAATCACATTCTACTATGGCGCAATGCCACAAATCCTTGCTGAAGATATAGAGTGGACAAACGACGGAACGTTGACATGGGAAGGAGTTGAAAATGCAAGATACAAAGTTTCTTTGGACGGAGTAGTCCTTGGAGATTTCCTTTCAGCAACAACTGCAAATATTGCAGAATATATGACAAACGCTGAAGGTGGGTCACACGCAATTGAAGTTGTTTGCTATGATTTGGCTGGAGAAAAACTTCCAACAAGAAGTGAAGAAGTGCAAGTTTTAAAACTTTCTGCACCGACGGCAGAATATTCTTTTGACGAAGATCTTGGTGGAAGAGTTTGCTTTAGAAATGAAGAACATATATTAAATTATGAAATCAAAATTTCAGCAAATGAAAACGTTGAAACAAGAACGTTGACAACTGAAGCCGAAGATATAGAACTTACGTTTGATGGAATTGATGCAGGGCTCTTTAGCGTAGAAATAATTGCTCACCCTATTGAAGGATATTATTTCAAGAGCAGTTCTGCAAAGGTAGAAAATCTTTACAAACTTGCTCCAATGACAATCACCGGAGCAAACAACAACGAAGAAAACTCCAACACGTGGGGATTTGTTGCAAGAAGCACAACTCCATACGAAACAAGTATAATCATGGACGTTTCTGGAACAAGTGTAAGAAAAGAAGGATTCTCTTCTGGTGTTACAAGAAAGAATCTCACATTGGAACTTTCTCAAGTTGGCGTTTACACAATATCAGGAAGACACATTCCAAACAATGAAAGTTATACTTCTGGAGATGATGTTGTTTTTGCAATCAACTCTGATGCTACAGATGAAATTCAAGTAAACAAACTTGCTCATATTGTAAACGTGATGCACGCTTACGCAAACGACAAGTCAACATTTACTCTTGCAAAGATTGAAAATGCCACAAAATATGAAATGTATGTTTTGGACGGAGAAGAATATAGAAAACTTGCACAAACATATTACAGCGTATCAGTTGGTGAAAACAATGTTGTTATTGAACTTACGGGAAAGATTGAAGATGTTTTGAGAACATACATGCAAGACGGAGTGATAACAACAAAAATTGTTGCAAAAACAAACAACGACAGCACAACAATAAACTCTTCTTTTGAAAAGACCTTGACAGAACTTGATGTTCCTGAAATGGTTGCAAGACAAAATACAGACATGTTCTGCACATGGACGGAAGACGAAAATGTTGGGTCTTACAGAGTTCTTGCATACAAGATTGACAAGGCTACATACGATTCTGGCTCAACAGACATTGACACAACAGGTCTTGAAGTTGACGAACAAGTTGTTGACGAAAACAGATACGACTTTGACGAAGAGGGCTATTATTATGTAGAAGTTTATGCTTTGTCTGGAAATGAAAACGTTTATATTTCTGCAACACAGGCCCTTAAAGCGCTTGTTTGTGTTGCCGTTCAACTTGAAGTAGGGCAAGTTAAGTTTGGTTATGATGCCGTAGAAGAAAAGTATTATTTGGAAGTTGAAAACACAGAAAATGTTGACAGCTTTGAAATTGCAATAGACACATTTAGAATTACAAATTCTGTTGTTGCCGGACAGACAAGCAAATACACACTCACGCAGACATTTATGGACACGTCAAAGACATACGTAGTTGCAATTACTGCTCATTCAAACGATGGTGATTTGTATTTGGATTCTGACGACTACAATTTGACAATAAAGAAACTTCCACAAATAACAAAAGCAGACGTGTCGATTGATGACTGGACTTTTGTTGTGGACAGATATTACAATGTTGACACTTCAAACACAGAGCAAAAACTTCATATTGAAGCAGTGGAGAACGCAAAGGGAGTAAAACTCTGGGAAACAGCAGACGAAAACAACTGCGCAGGAAGTGCATCAGCAAGGACTGCAAGTTTTGACTTGACTGGATACTCTACAATTGATTTAAGTTTCAAATATTATGGTTCAACAAAGACAGGAGAATATTTTGGAATTGAAGACCACAAAATCTTCCTTGACAGCGAAGTAAGCAATCTTACATTTACAAGACTTGGAACATTGTCAAACTTTGAATATGAAGACGGAAAATTGATTGTTGAAAACGCAGAATCTGTTAGAACATCTGGTTATACAATAAATGTTTTGTGCAGAAATTCAAACAATGTTGTTGAAAACATAAAAGTTGTTTTGACAGAAGATGTTGTTGCAATTTATGAAGACACAGAAGAAACTCTCAGCGACACAAATGATTTTGTTGAAACAATTTCTGGTGTTGCAACAATAGACATAGACGGAATTGTAAATCTTCTTAAAAATGCAGAAAACAGTGAAATAAATCATGCTTACAACAACGCTGTTGACTATGGCTTTGCAATCTATTCTATGCCAAACACAAATGTTGACAAACTTGTTTCACAATATGCAACACTCAAAGCAGATGCAAGCAAGAAAGTTGCAAAAGTTGAAAAAATGTCAAGCCCAGAAATTGAATATCAACTTTCAGGGGCAAACATCATATTCAATTGGGAAGAAGTTGCAACAAGCACAGCTGCTGCAGCACACACAACATATCAAATGTATGTAAACGGAGAAGAATATGGTGGGCCAATTTCTGGTGCAACAACGGCATCTTATTCTCTTTCAGAATTTGATTTGTCAACATATTATTCATTCTATGTTGTTGCAGAAAATCCATATTATATGGATTCCAACAATTCAAACACAATAAGAATTTACAAACTTGATTCTATCAACAAAATCAAAATGATTTCTGGTGGAGAGTTTGACGGAAAACTTGAATATCAAATCAAAGCAGAAGAACAAGGCTTTGTAGATTATGTTTTGGTTGGAGCAAACGACCACAACACAACAGGAAAGATTGACGTTTCTGGAAACGGAACAATCAGCCTTAAAGTTGTTGGGAAGAAAGGTTTGACAAGTGGAGACATGACGACGTCATATCTTGACAGCGAAACAAAGAACTGGACACTTACAAACATGTCCACACTTGCTCCTGCATCAGTTGTTGTATCATATGCAAGCAACATACTTTCTTGGGACGAATTTGCAGAAGGCGTTGGGCTTTCAAAACTTAAATATGCAGTGATGTTTAATGACGGAGAAAATGTTGCTGTTTACACAACAACGGAACATTCATTAAACTTCAGCACAAACACCCAACTTTACACAACGATTTCGGCATTGAAAGAAGGAAATATTGACATTGTTGTCTATGCTTTCCTTGAAACATATGAAGTTGTTGCAGGTGGAAACGTTTATTATGCCTTAGCGCAACAACTTGAAAACGGAAACACAGAAGCAAACTACTTTGAATACAACTCACCACTTACAATCAAAAAACTCACAACGCCAGTGATAAGTTCTTTGGCGTTTGACGACGAAAATGATTTGTCAAAGGCAAACGAACCAGACATTGTTGTAAAATTTACAGGAAATTATGACAACAATGGAAAATTTAGAATTCTCTTAAATAATGATGTTCTTGCAACAACAAACATCACAAAGGCAGACGGGGTTTATACATACACAATCACAAGCGACGTATACAACAACAAGATTGCCTTTGGGGCACAAGCAACAATCAAAATTTTTGCACTTAGCGAAACGGACATTCCATCTTCAATGGGAAGCGTAAATGTTGTTCGTGCTGCAAAAATCACAAGTGTAGAATTTGAAGCTGTTGACAGAAAATATACACAAAAGATTGTTGTGGGAATTGACGAAAGCCACACCGACTTGATTGATGGTGGCCTTGTTGCAAAAATTACATACACAAAGGCAGGAGAAACCGAAGTAATAACGGAATACCTTGCAATTCCTGTTGCAGACATAACAAACAGGGTGGAATATTCTCTTGCAGATTTTATTGCGACAAACCTTTCAGATGGTGGAAAAATCAAAGTTGCAATCACAACAAAAAGTTCGGCTGACGATTCAAACAAAGTTTACCACTTGGCTTGCGCAGAATATATGGAAAGTGCAGAATACAATGTTTTGAGTTCTGTCAAAGTTGCAAACATAACAAACACTTCTGCAGGTTTTGAAATTGACGAAGATTTAAACAGAACATCAACTATGTATGTTGTTGAATACTTGTCTTCTGTTTATGAAGTAAGTTATAGAGACGACAAGTTCTTCTTTGAATTTGACACATCATGGGAAAACGGAAGTTATGACTTAAAACTTTATGCAACAGAAAGAAACTACGTTCAATCTGTTCCAAACACAATAAACTTTGTGCTTGACAGAATCGACCCAGTGACAAGCGTGTCTATATCAAGAGACACAACGGACCTTTCAGAAGTAACTCTTCAATGGACGCAAATAGCAAGTGCTTCTGGGTATGTTTTGAAAATGTATGACGAAGATGATCGTGTGATTTTCAGAACACAACTTACAGGAAATTCTCACACAACGCTTGATATTTTTGGAAAGAATTTCTCAAAAGTTGTTGCTTACGGAGAAATAAGTAGCATACCAAACGACTTGGACGTAAGAATCGGAATTTCTGCAATTGGACAAAATGCAAACGCAAACAATTCAACAGAATATGTGTTTAATGCAACAATCAAAGGAAACAGAAATTCTGTTGAAGATGTTGCAGTAAACGAATATGGCATTGTAACTATTGATGTAGTTGCAGGAACAAAATATCTTTACAGATTTGTAAACGGATCACAAGAAGCAATCACATGCTCTCCATGGACAATTGTGGAAGCTGAAACAAACCAACTTAAGATTGATGCAAGTTTCTTGGGAGCAGAACTTAATGTTGGTGCAAAGGTAAACCTTGAAATTCTTGTTTTGGGGAATATCTCTGGGAGTTCAACAAGCTCAGACTTCATTCTTGATTCTGCAGTGTTTACAACGGCAGACAAGATGTTTAAGTTTGAAATGGGAGTTGCAATTGAGTCTGTTGGAATTGACCTTGGAATTACCGATGGACTTGCGTTGACCATCAGAAAAGATGGATTTGACACAATCTTCTTTGGTGTTTCAGAAGACGCACTTAAAAACGGACAAGTTAGTGAAATTGAAGTGCAACACGTAAGAGATGTTGACGTTCAAGCTGTTTACAGAATTTCCGGACAAAAACTTTTGGACATTCTTTCAACAGAATATGGCGACACACCATACGGAAATGTAACACTTTACTTCTGGGCATATCAAGAGCCACTTTCAGAAGAAACAAACTACATCACAAATTCCTCAGTATCATATCAATTTACATACGTTGAAAGTTGTGGATATGACAAAGTTGAAAAATACGAACAGACACCGGGCTCTGACTTCAAGACAGATTATGCAACAGCACACATCTTCCTTGACAAGCCAAGTGGAACGTATTTCTTTACGGGTGTGTTTGTGAGAGTTATCAACGAAGAAGACGAAGTTGTTACGACATACGTTACAGACCTTACTTCTGATTATTATCAAGGAGCAAACTCTTACATAATCAACCTTACAAAACTCTTTGAACAGACAGAATTGCTTAAAGAGCAGTTTGGACATTTTAGAGTTGATATTGCAACTCTTCAAATAACAAGTCTTGGACAAATCAGAATTTCAAACTGGTTGTCAGCAACAGACGATTATCTTGAATTTGACAGAGTTGAAAATATAAGAAGATTAAACCTTTCTTCAGGACAACTTTCTTGGACACATAGTTCTCAAACAGACGACAAATATTATGTATACTTTGTTGAAGAACTTGTTGATGGAGAAATGGGAGACGACTTTACAAGATTTGAAGTTGAAGACGAAAGATTTACTGCAACAGACTTTGTTGGACAAAACAAGGCATACTATATTGCAATTCAAGCAGTAAACGAAGATCCAAACGTTTTGCCATCGGCACTTGTTTATGTGTCCGAAGATGGTGAACCTGTAAAGGTGACAAAAAACATGATAAAATCACCACTTGTTTTGCAGAACGGAAAATTCTATTTTGAATGGGAATCAAACGGAGACTTTATACAAAAACTTTCAGCAGTTGAAGACATAACTGCTCCAAAGGCAAGAGAATTTGTTGCAAAGACTTACAACTATCCATTTACATTTACTATTGCAGACCTTGTTCAAGACAAGATAAAAATCAGATTTAAATTTACTCAAGAAGAAGGTTCAACCACAACAATCAAGAGTGTTGAAGTAAACGCAAAAGATTTGGTTTCAAACATCTTTGATATTGACCCAACACTTGAAGATAAGATTGACATTTTGATTTCCAAGATTGGAGAGACGCAAATTGTAAGCAACCTTACAAAGTTTAAGGAACTTATGAAAAACGGCAATCATGGTGTTGCAAGTGTAGGAAAGATTTTTGATGATTACTTTGAAGCAATTCAACTTGGAAGATACTCTCTTGAATACTGCATGGTTGGTGGAAACAAAACACTCAATTCTTATTGGTATCAATTCAGCAACACAAACGGCGAAAATGTTGTTTATGTTGGACAGGAGCCAAGCGTAAGACCGGTCAGAGAAACAACATCTTCAATGGCTGTAAATCACTATAAGATTATTCTTAGAAAGAGTTATTTGTATGACGATACATACGCACAACAAACAACAGAAGATTATGTTCTTAAAGTTTACAACGATGTGGGAACTTCAATGATCTTTACAATTCAAAAACTTGTAAACACATATAGCTTGAGAATGCTTGATTCAGAAAATGTAAATTCTGTTTCAGTTTATGAAACCGACGAAAACGGAAATATTCAAGTTGATGGAAATTATTTGATGTTCTACATCAATCACCACAACAACGACTCTCTTCTTGGAGTTTATGGAGACGAAATTACAAAGGGTTCTTACAGCATGGAGTTGTATGCTGTTGGAAACGACATCACGGCATCAAGCAAATCAGAATATTTCAAACTCACACTCTATGGAATGGGAGAAAACTTTGGAATCGAAAATGGTATCTTTACATGGACGACCCAAGCAAACAAAAACACAACTGTTGTCTATAAGAGAAACGACAGCTTGACAGAACAAGTTGAAGTTTTGGACGGAAGTTTGAGATCTTTAAGTTTCAACATTGAAAATGGTGGAAGCGGTATGTATGATTATATCCAATTTATTACAATTGGAGAAATCAACGGAAACGCAATTGGTGTTGATAGTGAAATCTACAGAATAGAAGATGTATACAAACTTGTTATGCCTGTAGTTCAAAACAACAAAGGTTATTTGTCAATCAACGACAGCGCAAACAGAGAAAAACTTTTGGACGGATTCTCATCTTCACCACTCTTTACTTACAGAGTTTATAATGATGTTTCAACATCAAATTCTTATATGTCAATCACAGACACACATCAAGCATCAAAACCTGTATTGTATGAAACGGGAGTAAATGATCTTGACGAACACGATGCAGATTATGGCTATAGAGAAACAGAAAACAATGCAGCTAAATTCTATGTTTCTTCAATTGGATCAACGGCAGAATTTGGATTCTTCCAAGAAGGTGCTGACTATTACATCAAAACAATTTACGGAATGGAAGATGGCGTAAAATCCTTGAAGAGAATGATTGTTTCAAGTGAATACAAAGAAACAAATGCAAGAATGATGGATATGGCAGACGGAATAGGAATTACAAACGGAATGCTCTCTTGGAATGCTGTTGAAGGCAGAACAGAGCAGGAAGGAAGCGACTTAATTCTCAATCCAGACGTTGACGTCGTTTATAGAGTTGCAGTTGCAAAATATAAAGTATCAAACACAAGCATTGGACAAACAGAAACAATCCTTGATTCAATTCAATACTTCTACACAACAAAACTCTTGTTTGACTTCTCCAACGTTGCAGAGTCTGCAAGTGATGCTGATGTAAAATATCTCAAAGCAAGCGTAAAAGCCTTTGCAATGAAAGTTGGTGCAGAAATTCCAGAAGGATTGAGTGAAGACGATTGTCTTCCACTTGTTGAAGGTGGATATGCCTTTGGAAATGTTCAATACAAAGAGACAAACACCTACGTTTTGATGAGTGAAGCAAACAGCTTAAACGAAATTGAAAGAACACAAAAAGTTGAAAACGCAAGAGTTTCAAACGGAAAACTTGTTTGGGAATTTGTTGTGGACGGACAAGCAGATATCGACTATGACTTGCTTCAAGAATATCAATTTGCAGTTGTCGACGAAGCATTGGAAGAAGTCGAAGGAGAATGTGTTGTTTCAAACGATACAGAATATGTAAGAGACGGAGACAACAACATTGTTGGAACAAAATTCTTTATCACGTTCAACGAAAACTTTGGACAAATCAGTGAGGGTGCTCAAACTCTTACAATCTATGCAACAAGACTTGATGATACAAAACATATCATAAGATCTTATGGCGCAGAAGTTGAAATAACAAAACTTAAAACAATCACAGAAGAAGACTTTGCAATCACATCAACAACAAATTCTTCAATTGAAATCCTTGATATTTCGGCATACTTTGCAAGATATCAAGACATCAATTTGACGATAGAGACAAACCTTGAAGACAGGACGGGATTGGAAGTAGAAGACATCATATTTACAAGGACAAAAACATTGCTCTATATCTTGTCAGGGGATGTAGAAACATTGCCAACAGGAAGCAATATTGCCGGAATTATCACAATAACGGACGGATCTCAACAAGTGATTATGAAAGCAATTACAACGGCAAGTGGACACCTTTATTCTGACCAGACAGAAGACATTGTTTTGCAACGTGCACAATGGGACGGACTTATTGCATGGGATCCAAACATTCAACAATTTGAATGGGAATATGATGGCAAATATTCAATTCAATCAAGCGTTGAAGCCGTAGAAGTTGAAGTTGACGGATCCAGTTATACCGAAATTGGAGACGCAACACTCTCAGCCGGAACGTTGTATACAATTGTTGAAGAAATTGGATCAGAAGTTGTGATTGAAGCCGACGTAAAGGTCGAAGAAGTTGAAACAACAAAACTTTATAGAATTGCAAAAACAGATGCAATTGGACCAACATATATTGTTGAAGTAAAATACAAAGATGCTGGTATAACAAGAACATACACAACACTTCAAAATCACTTCAAACCAACATTGATTGACACTCAAGTTGAACTTAGACTCAGAATCAAACTTGGCCCAACAAACATTCAATCGGCAGAGACAAGATTCTATATAGAAAATGTTCCTGGAGAAAAAATCTATTCCGTTGAATTCAACTTGTTTGAAAATCTCAACAATCAAGCTGGTGGAAATCTTGTTTCAGACGGAACAGAAAACAAACCATACTACATCAAAACAAAACAACAATTTATGAATCTTTCAATGCGTATGAAGAAAGATATAGATTGGACTGAATACGTTGAAAACGGATCTCAAATCACGGAAGAAAGCGTGTTCTACTTCAAACTTATCGACGACATCACACTTGACAACTTCTCTGGAATGTTGTTTGGAAATGAATTTGGTGGCGTGATTGATGGAAGATATGCAAACAATACCGGAAACTATAAGATTACTTATACTGCAATCGACATTGGCAATCTTTCTTCAGAAATCATTATTGACAGACACCTTTCAAGCACAACAGACAGGTTTGCAAAGGGTATTGCCTTGTTTGAAAAACTTGCTGACGGAGCAGTGATAAAGAACATTGACCTTGACATAACTTACAACAAGGAGTCCGGGACAATTTCCAAAAACTCATTGTTTGCCGGCCTTGCAATCACAAACAACGGACAAATCGACAACGTAAACCTTGTAAACTTCTCAACAAACTTGCAAGGAAATATTGCTGGTGGAGAAATTGACATGTTGTATGCAGGACTTGTTTCAATCAACATTGGTGGTTCTGCAGTTATCACAAACTGCCACAACACAGCAGACATGATTGTAAACACCTATGGAAACTCTCAAAGAAACTGCATTGCAGGTATCGTTTCGGTAAACTATGCAAGAGTTGAAAACTGCGTGATTGGAACTTCAGGAGTTTCAACAACGTTTAAAGTTTTGGGAGAAGATAAAACGGTCGAAATAAAAGTATCTGGCGTTGCAACAATCAACATGGAAAACTCCACAATCAGAAATTGCCAAAACTATACACTTATGACTGCACAGGCAATTGATGGAGACGACTGGCTTGCATACTTTGCAGGAATTGTTGCTCACAATGACGGAACATTAGACAACACAAACCACAACTATAACTATGTTGAACAAACGACAGCTGGCACCGGAGTTGGAATAATCAGACAGGGAGAAATTTACGTAGCTGCTGAATAATCAAAAAAGAAAGAGAGTATAAATAGACTATGAAGAAAACTATTTATACTCTTTTTTTGTTGCTGACATTTGTCTGTCTTGGGGGATTTAAAGAAGAAAATATTGCTTGTGCAAAAACAAACGCACTTGAGAAGAATTCTTTTAGAATTGTAAGAAAAATTGATGCCGAAAACAAAATTTTTGTGTCTTATATCTTTCCTGTCAACACAGAATTTGTCAAAAACAACTTTTCAGAAAAAGAATTTGCAACATACAAATTCTATCTTTCCGTTTATGTAAACGCACTTCAAAAGGCAAACAAAGACAAAGAGATTGACGGCGTCAGTGTTGGGCCTTGTCTATATTATGTCGACATTGATGGAATAGGATTTACAATTTCTTTTGCTAACGTTGAAGCCCAAAAGGCATTTTTTGAGACAAAAGAGACGGGAGACAAAACAACACAGACAAAACGAAAGACAAAGGGTCTATTTTTGCAAAAAACCTACCTAGAAACCGATTTTCCAATTTCGACAAAAGAATCTGCAGAAAATTTTAAATCAGTCTGCAACTTGGCAATTTTGTCTTGGTGCAAAGAATGTGATATTTTGGAAGAGAAAAAAGAGTTGGTCTTAAAAAATTTAGATGGCGCCACTTATATTTACGACTTTGCATCAAAATCAAAAACTCTTATGTCGGAAGATATGTATGACGAAAACGGCTTCCATCACAACGTTTTTTCAAAATCAATTGCAGAGATTGAAAATGGAGAAAAAATCACGTTTTGGACAACAAACCTAAACAAAGGGGCAATTTACATTTTGACTCTTGTTTTGGTTTTGATTGGGACGGGAGTTGCTCTTCTTATTGCAAAAAGAGAAGAGAAAAAGAAAGAAAAAACAAGAAAAATCTTGTAAAAGGCATTTTTTTCTATTGTCTTTTTTATCTTAAATGTGCTACAATAAGCAAGTTATAGATAAAAAGGAAAAGAAAAAATGGAAAACAATATCAGAAACATTGCGATTATTGCTCACGTTGACCATGGAAAGACATCATTGGTTAATGAGCTTTTGAAGCAAGGAAACGTTTTTAGAGAAAATCAGGTTGTTGAAGACAGAGTTATGGATTCAAACGCCATTGAAAGAGAAAGGGGTATTACGATTTTGTCAAAAAATACTTCTTGCTTTTATAATGGAGTAAAAATAAACGTTGTTGACACCCCAGGACACGCAGACTTTGGTGGAGAAGTTGAAAGAGTTTTGAAGATGGTTGACGGAGTTTTGCTTGTTGTTGATGCTTTTGAAGGACCAATGCCACAAACAAGATTTGTTTTGGAAAAAGCTCTTGCACTCAAACTTAAAGTTGTTGTTGTCGTAAACAAGATTGACAGACCAGACGCAAGAATTAAAGAAGTTATTGACGAAGTTTTGGAGCTTTTCCTGGAGCTTGATGCTGACGACGAACAATTGGATTCTCCATTTGTTTTTGCTTCTGCAAGAACAGGTGTTTCTTCTACAGATCCAGATGTTGTTGGAAAAGACATGAAACCACTTTTTGAAACAATCATAAAGCACATTCCAGCACCACAAGGAAATCCACAAGAGCCACTTAAACTTTTGATTTCTTCTGCAGAACACAACGACTATGTTGGAAAACTTGCCGTTGGAAAAATTGACAGGGGAACAATCAAAGTTGGACAAAATATTATTGTTTGCAACTATCATGAGCCAGACAAAAAACAAAAGGCAAAAATTGTAAGTTTGTTTGTTTATGAGGGGTTGAAGAGAGTTCCCGTTGAGTCAGCAAGTGCAGGAGAAATTGTCTGTGTTGCCGGAATCGAAAATGTCCAAATAGGAGACACAATTTGCGACGAAACTGCTGTTGAGCCAATTGAATTTGTAAAAATTGCAGAGCCAAGCGTTGAAATGACATTTATGGTAAACGACAGCCCATTTGCTGGCAGAGAAGGAAAGTTTGTTACATCACGTCATATAAGAGAAAGACTTTACAAGGAAGCTGTAAAAGATTTGTCTTTGAGAGTTTCTGATGGAGATACTGCAGATAAATTTAAGGTTTGTGGAAGGGGTGAAATGCACCTTTCAATTTTGATTGAAAACATGCGTAGAGATGGCTACGAATTTCAAGTAAGCCAACCAAAAGTTTTGATCAAAGAAATTGACGGAGTAAAGTGTGAGCCTATCGACAGAGTTTTCCTTGATGTTCCTGAAGACTGCGTAGGAACGGTTATGAACAAGATGGGAGTAAGAAAGGGAGAACTCCAAGGAATGACACCAAAAGGAAACAGAATGAGAATGGAATTTTTGGTTCCATCACGTGGACTTTTTGGGTTTAAGTCAGAGTATCTTACAGACACACGTGGAGAAGGTATCATAAACTCAATCTTCTATGATTATGAACCATACAAGGGCGAAATCAATCGTCGTGAATGTGGATCTTTGATTGCTCACGAAGAAGGAAAAGCCATTGTCTATGGACTTTTCAACGCACAAGAAAGGGGAGAACTCTTTATCGGTGCAGGGACTCCAGTTTATGCAGGAATGGTTGTTGGAAGCAATCCAAAGGGTGGAGATATTGTTGTCAACGTATGTAAAGAAAAACACCTTTCAAACTGCCGTTCTTCTGGCTCTGATGAAGCTCTTAGACTTACACCACCAAGACTTATGAGTTTGGAAGATTGCATTGAATTTTTGGGAGACGATGAATATTTGGAAATCACCCCACAATCAATCAGAATCAGAAAAATTATTCTTGATCACAACATGCGTCTTAGAGAACGTGGAAAGATGCTCAGGGGAGAAGTATAAAAAAAAAGCACTTTAGCAAAATCGCTAAAGTGTTTTTTATTATTTTCCATTTCCGTCTGGGCCAACCTTTGTCGCTTCAAGAGCTTCAAGTCTAAGAGTTGGAATGTTTGCTTGTGGAGCAAGAGTGTGGAATTGTTCTTCAACTTCTTTTCCATAGGTGTTTGCTTGATTTATATATGCAAGGTATCTTTCGTGGTCTTTGTCAACCCATTTTTGCTCTGGTTGAAGTTTGCCAAACAATTCTTGAAAGAGAGCCAAGTCTCTGTTTGTTCTGTCTGTTGTATAAGGTGTTTTTGTTTCTTCGTTTGCAAGTTTCAAGAGGATTGTGTTTCTAAACTTGTCAAGGACCACAAATGTTTCTGCTGTTCCAATTTGGTTTCCACCGAGCATTTGCCATGTCCAGAATCTGTCGTTTTCTAGCTTGCCATTCTCTACAATATAATTTGTGTTTTGAAGTGTGTATGGGGCAAGAATTTCTGCCAAAAGAAAATCTTTTCCTGTTACAGCAGCATAAAGTGGAAGCTTTCCACCCCTAGAAGGGATATTTGCACTTGCACCATTTTTTAATAGCGTTGACAACAAAACAAGGCAGTACAATCTTGCAGGACTTTTCTTGTTGATAATAGCGCTTGTAGAAAGCTTAGAAACAAAAGAACGTCCATCTTTTCCAACAGCGTTAAAATTGACATTTTTGTCTGTTGCAATTTTGCGATACAAAAATTTTAAAATGCGAATTATAGTTTCTAGTCTTTTGTCTTGGCTATCAGAATTTCCAAAATAATTTAAATCGAGAGAAACAAGCAAAAGGGTGTTGCCATCTTTGTCTTTAATGTTTAAATCTGCACCATTATCAATAAAAAAACTTGTTGCATTGAAATTGTCATGTTTAAGGTCAATGCCATATGCTTTAAAGAGTGCAGGAACTCCATCAAATGTCGCATTTAAATCTGCACCTTTTTTAAGTAAGCGTTCTGCACTTTTCAAATTTCCATTTTCTAATGCTCTAAGAAGAAGTGTTGTCTTTTTGTCAGCCATTTTTTCACCACCTAAAACCAAAAATATTTCTTATATTTTTGCACACCAAAACCTTTTTGTCAATAACTTAATTCAACTTTTTTAAAAAATATATAATTATATATTATATGTTTTTTTATTTTCAAATTGACAAACAACGGGTTTGTTGTTATACTTTAAATATGAAAAACTCGGAAAAGCAACTTTTAAAGAAAAGAATAACAAGATTGGGGCTCTTTTTCCTTATTGTTCTTGTGCCTATTGTTGTCATCGAAGTTGTGTTGGCTTCATGTGGAGTTAAACAATGGGTAAACATTATGATTTTGGTTATTATAATGTTTTTCTTGTTTGCAATTTACACGATTATTTACGAAAAATTTGATGCAAGAAAAGAAGAAAGAAAGAAGAAAAAGAAAGACCCATTTGCTGATTAAAGGAGAAGACCATGGCAGATTATAAAATTTTACCAAACAGCCTTGAAGCTGAGCAAGCGTTGCTCGGTTGTATTTTGATTGACAATGATGCACAACTAGATATTTTTTCAAAGATTGACGTTTCTGATTTTTATGCAGAATCTCACAAAGACATTTACGACAGCATGTTAAAAATCTCAATGAAAAACATTCCTGTTGATTTTGTTACGCTTACAAACCAACTTGAAGTTGACAAAAGACTTGAAAAGGTTGGTGGAATTGACTATGTAACATATCTTACAAATGCCGTTCCATCTGCTGCAAACTTTTCTCACTATCTTGAAATTGTGAAAAACATGGCAACAAGAAGAAAACTTATCACAGAATCTCAAGAGATAATAAAGACTGCCTTTGAAGCTGAAGATGGCGAACATGCAATGCAGGTTGCAGAAAAGAAAATTTTTGATTTGTCTCAAAAAGAAACAGCTTCTGATTTGGAACTTGTTGGAAAGAAAGAAGGTGTTTTGACAAGAGTTTTAAATCAAATTTCTGAAATCGCAGAAAATAAAGGAAAACTTCGTGGAATTCCAACAGGATACAAAGAATTTGACGCAATCACAAACGGACTTCAAAAGAGTGATTTGATTATGGTTGCTGCTCGTCCTGGTGTTGGAAAGACATCTTTTGCCATGAATATTGCAGAGCATGCAGCCCTTGAAGAAGGAAAGAAAGTTGCCGTTTTTGACCTTGAAATGTCTTCAGAACAACTTATGATAAGATCTCTTGCATCTGTTGCAAAAGTTGACATGGGACACATCTTAAACGGAAGCATGGACAATGACGAATGGAAGAGAATTTGGACGGCAAACAAAAAGTTGGCACAAAGTTTCTTCTTTGTAAACGACTCTTCAATGGTTACACCTTTTGACATTATTTCAAAATGTAGAAAACTTAAAATGACGGAAGGGCTTGACCTTATTGTTATTGACTATCTTCAACTTATGACAATGGGGACAAAAACTCAAGAGTCCAGAACAAACGAAGTCAGCGCTATCACAAGAACATTGAAAGTTGCCGCAAAAGAACTTAACGTTCCAATCATTTTGCTTTCACAGCTCAATCGTGCTGTTGACCTTAGAGAAGATCATAAGCCTGTGCTTTCAGATCTTCGTGAATCTGGTTCTATCGAACAAGACGCCGATATTGTTTTGTTCCTTTACAATCCAGAAAGATACAACGATGTTCAGATAACAGAAGAACCAGGAACGGTTTATTTGATTATTGCAAAACATAGAAGTGGAAAGACGGGAGAAATAAAATTGAAGTGGGTTGGAGAATACACAACTTTCCTTAACTTTGACGAAAAAGTGCAGATTCAATAAAAAACCCGAAAAAGGAGAAAAACATGAAAGGTGGCAGAAAAGTTTTGTTTATAACAATAATAATTGTTGTTTTGGCCGCAATACTTGGCGTGGTTTTCTTTACGCTTTTCAAAAAGAAAGATACGTCAGCTCTTGCAGAAAGTGTAAACGATTATGTTACGACGGGATATTTGAAAGCATCAAATTCTGCATCTTCTGACCACAACCAAATAAAGTCTTACCTTGAAAAACTTTCATCTACGCTTACTGACAATGAAAAAAGAAACGAAGTAAATAATATTAAAAGCGCTTATGAAGGATATTTGTATGTTGCTGATTTCTTCAACAGAGAAATCAACTTTATGGAATACACAAAATACTACAAAGACAACAGAAAAGATGTCCAAGATGCTCTTAAGAGTGCACAAAAATATGTTGACGGCCTTATCAAAAGGATAAAAGAAAACAACAAAAAGACTTCTGGAGATGCTTACTGGGAAGAGAGAGCATGGGAAGATGTAAAGGGAGACATGAAAAATTTCCTTTCCAAGACAATCGACGCTTTCAATATTTGTGCAAAAATTTATCAAAACAGCGTAAAATCAAATCTGCTCAACAATGATTATTCTGACATAATCTTCTTGGGAATTAAAAACCTTTCAAAAGATGTAAAAACAAAACTTACAACAGAAGATGTTGGAGACGACTTTTTGAAGTTTACAGAAAAATATTTTGTAGAAGATGGAGATGGGATTGTGTATGCAGAGAAAGAAATTATTGCATACCAATACACAACAGAAGAAAAAAAGAACAAAGTTAAAGACATAAAAACAAACGGCGCAGATAGTAGCTATTATTCTACTTTCATTGACGGGGATTTGTAAGGGGGAAACATGAAGAAGAAAGGCTTAATATTGAGCTTGTTTTTAACAATCTTTGCAATTTTTTCAAGTATAACAATGGCAGGATGTGGCACCAGCATAAAAGATGTCAAGGCGTCTTTCAGCACATTGGATTCAACATACAAAAAATATGACGAAGTATTTACGAATTATAGCAATCCAAGTTCTAGTGGCAAATATTGGGTTTCTTACGGAAGTGTTTTACAAGGATATATAAATAGCGAAGAAGATAAATACAAAGAATATAAAGAACTTACCGAAAAATACGTTGTCCTTTTAAATATCTCAAGTTCTTATATAGACGACAACAAAGATCTTATTATTGACAATATTAAAGACAAAGAAATAAGCAAAGATGTAAAAAACCAATTAAAAGTTTTAAATGACAACATTGAAAAATACACTGCCGAAATAAAGGTTTTTGTAAAAAAATTAAAACAAGTAAACAACTATTTTCAAAAATTTAATGGTGAAACGGCGCTTTCAGAAGAATCAGACGAATACCAGCTTATGACACTCAAAAAAGAGTTTGGAAACCTTGTAAACAAAAACATAAATTTGTCAAAATCTCTTGCAAAAGTTGTTGAAATGACAGAGATACAAAAAACAATAAAAAATGCGGGAGACAACAAGGGGACAATAAAAAAATACATTCAAGCAAAGTTGCTTCCAGTTTACAACAATTTTATGATTCAAGAAATTTCAACAAAGATTTTGTGGAATATTTACAAAGGTAGAAGTGAAGATCTTGATGCCATTGTTTCCTTGATAGAGAAGAGATTTGGCGAATACAAAACAAATATTGTAGAAAAGTCAGAAGAGACAAACTACAAGCACTTGAGCTCACAAGAAGTTAAAACCCTTTTAAACAGAACAGAAGAATTTTTTGAAGAAGCAGAGAATTATTATAAGGCACTCAAAGACTTGAATATTGCAGATATTGTAAAGTATTATGATGCAAGCATTGACAAATATGCCAAGAAAAATGAGATGGCAAAAATTGATTTTGCAAAAATAGAGCAGTTTTTAAAGATAACTTTACCAGGCTTTGTAAACATGGTAAAAGGTCTTACAATTGTTAGTTAGGAGAAAAAATGGATTACAAAAAATTGGCAGAATTGTTGTTTCCAGACAACAAACTTTCTGTTGAAGAAATTGAGAAGAAATACCCAAAAAGAAATTTGCCAGAAGGTGCATATGTAACACGTTTTGCACCAAGCCCAACAGGATTTATGCATCTTGGTGGATTTTTTCAGGCACTTATTGATTATAATATCGCAAAAAGAAGTGGTGGAGTTTTTTATTTAAGAATTGAAGACACCGACCAAAAGAGAGAAGTTGCAGGAGCAAGTGCAATCATTCTTGGGACTTTGACTTCCTATGGTTTTTTGCCAGATGAATACGAACTTAAGGGTGGAGTAACAATTGGCAATTATGGACCATATTATCAAAGCGAAAGAAAAGAAATTTACAAAGCGTATGCAAAAAAACTTGTTGCAGAAGGCAAGGCTTTTCCATGTTTTTGCAGAAAGACAGAAGGTCTTAGCGACGTAAAAGAAAGCAGAGAAAAGAAGTTTGAAACGGGAATAAACGAAGATAAAAACGTTTGCCGTCATTTAACAATCGAACAAATTGAAAAGAATTTGAAAGAAGGCAAAAAGTTTGCGATTCGTTTGAAGTCTGCAGGGAATGGTGTTGACAAGATTAAGTTTAACGACTGCGCAAAAGGTGAAGTTGAAATGGTTGCAAACAGCGTTGACGCAATTCTTTTGAAAAATGACTTGATGCCAACATACCACTTTGCCCATGCCGTAGATGATACACTTATGGGGACGAATGTTGTTGTTCGTGGAGAAGAGTGGCTTCCATCATACCCACTTCACAAAGAGATTTTTGAAGCATTGGGATTTAAGCAACCAAAATATATCCATTCACCACTTATTTACAAACTCAACGAAAAAGGAAACAAAAACAAAATTTCAAAGCGTAAGCACCCAGAAGCCGACATGAGACACTTTGACGTTGAAGGTTATGATAAACAGGCTGTTGTTGAATATTTGATGAACCTTATCAATTCAAACTTTGAAAATTGGCGTAAAGCCAACCCAACAGCAGATATTATGGAATTTCCATTTAATGGATTTAAAATCACGGCAAATACGCCTATTTTTGACACAATAAAGTTAAATGATGTGTCAAAAGAGATTATCTCAAGATACCCAGCAGAAAAGTGCTATCAGGAGCTTTTGGCTTGGGCAAGAGAAAACTCTTTGGAAAACGTTGATTATCTTGTAAAAGACAAAGAATACGTTACAAAAGTTTTAAATATTGACAGAGAAAAACCAAAGCCAAGAAAAGATATTTACAAGTGGAGCATGTTTTTTGATGTTTTCGATTATATGTTTGGAAAACCAAAGAGTTTTGAAATAGACCAAACTGAAGAAGAAAAATTTAAAGAAGTGCTTAGAGAATACAAAAAATATCTCAATCTTTCAAACAAAGATGTTTGGTTTGAAAAAATAAAAGAAATGGCAGACAAACTTGGCTATGCCACAAACAACGCAGATTATAAGCAAAATCCTGAAAAGTATAAGGGAAACGTTGCAAAGGTTTGCGAATATGTCAGAATTGCAATTACTGGAAGAAAAAATTCTCCAGATTTGTATGAAATAATGACTCTTCTTGGAGAGAAAGAAGTTTTGGAAAGAATGTCTCAATTTGCATAAAAATTGATTCCGATTGCAATTTTTGATGATTTTAAGGAGAAAAACTATGAAAAATGTGATATTGACAGGAGACAGACCTACAGGAAATCTCCATATTGGACATTACGTTGGTTCAATTTCCAATCGTCTAAAGTTGCAAGAAAAAGGTGGTTATGACAAATTTTACATCATGATTGCTGACACGCAAGCGCTTACGGACAATGCCGACAAAGTTGACAAAGTAAAAAATAATATCATTCAAGTTGCAATTGACTATCTTTCAGCTGGGATAGACCCAGAAAAAGTAAACATTTTTATTCAATCGCAAGTTCCGGAACTTTCCGAAATAACAATGTACTTTATGAATTTGGTTTCTGTTGCAAGATTAAACAGAAATCCAACAATAAAAGAAGAAATAAAACAACGTGGGTTTTCAAATTCGATGCCCGTTGGATTTATGTGTTATCCAATAAGTCAGGCTGCAGACATTTTGGCTTTTGACGCAAACATCATTCCTGTTGGAGAAGATCAGGAGCCGATGTTGGAGCAGGCAAGAGAAATTGCCAGAAGTTTCAATTCTACGTATGGAGAGAAGGTTTTGGTGGAACCAAAATCAGTGCTTCCAGAAACAAAAAATCAAGCAAGATTGGTTGGGCTTGACGGAAAACTGAAAATGAGCAAGTCTGCAGGAAACTGCATTTATCTCAAAGATGAACCTGAAGTGATAAAGCAAAAGGTTATGAGTGCATACACCGATCCAAATCATATAAAGGTGTCAGATCCTGGTCAGGTGAAAGGAAATGTTGTTTTTGAGTACTTGGAAGCATTTGCAACAGAAGAGAGTTTCAAAAAATACTTGCCGGAATACAAAAATCTTGACGAACTTAAAGCTCACTACAAAAAAGGTGGCCTTGGCGACGTAAAGATAAAAATGTTTTTAAACAATGTTCTTCAAGAGCTTTTAGCACCAATAAGAGAAAGAAGAAAAGAATTGGAAAAGAATGTAGACAAAATCTACAATATGCTCTTTGAGAATGGTAAAAAGGCAAGACAGCACGCAGCAAAAACACTTGAAAGAATGAAAAATGCTATGGGAATTGACTACACAAAGTTTTTGAAATAAGTCCAATAAAAGAAGAAAAAAACGCAGATTTTAAAATAAAAAATCTGCTTTTTTATTAAAAAATTAAATCCGAAATCAAATTTTTAAAAATATTATAAAAAATAAAAACAAAAATTGTTTTTGTTCGATTTTTACGTGCAAAAACCATTTTCGATATATATATTAAAAATATATATATTTTTTTATTTTTGTTTGCTTAAATTCTTTTTTTTATTGTAAAATAATAATGACATATTGTGTCAAGGAGTCTTCCATGAAAAGAAAAGGATTGTTGGCGTTGTTTGCCCTTACCTTTGGACTTTGCAGTTTGCTTGGTCTTTTGGGTGTTGAAAAGTCGAAAACAGATTATAGTGTTGTTTCTGCTGCAGGAGAAGAGACGACATCTCTTTCTGGCGACAAATTGTGGGACGGCAGTTCTGTTGGAGATGTTTCAGATACAGACTTTTACAAATCTGGAAACGACTATTACATATACACGGCAAAAGGATTTGTTAAGTTTGCTCAAAGTGTAAACGCTGTAAACGGACAAGAATCTTATAGTGGAAAGACAATTCATTTGGAAACAGACGTGGACCTTGGTGGTCATGCATGGACTCCTATTGCAAATGTTGACAACAGATATTTTCAAGGAACGTTCAACGGAAACGGGCACTATATTTACAACCTAAATGTTTCAGGCAATTTTAACAATGCCGGTTTGTTTGGTTCTATTTCTGGAGCAGGTGGAACGATTTTAAACTTAAACCTTAGAAACATAAACATAACAGGAAAGGCAAACAATGTTGGTGGACTTGTTGGTAGAGTTGCATCGACGGCTACGGGGGCTGGTTGTGAAGCCGTTAGATATTGTTCTGTATCAGGAAAGATGAATCTTTCTGCATCTGGGAATTATCAAAACGTTGGTGGTGTGATTGGAACCGTTTCTTCTCCTAATCCAGATTCCAACGGAAAGAGAAACGTAAACACAAAAATATCAAACCTTAAATCCAGCGTTTACATAGATGGAAACGGCACGGCAGAACTTTCATGTGTCGGTGGTATCGTTGGAGAATTTATTGGCGTTTCAATTGACAACGCTTCTTTTGATGGAGAGATTACAAATCATACAAAAGGATACATTGGTGGTATTGTTGGGTGGTTGGCACAAAACCCAACAGGTGTCAAGTTGACAAATGTTTACAACACTGCAAAGATTTCTTCAGTGCAGGGGTCTATTTCAAGTGTTGGTGGAATTATTGGAAGATCAGAGACACAGACAAAGACGGGAGTAAACAAGAAAAATGAACTTAACAATTCCTACAACGCCGGAGAAGTAAACGGAGATAATTACAGATGTGGGCTTGTCGGGTTTATTGGTGGAATGGACAACTTTGCAATAAAAAATTCGTTTAATACCGGAGTGGTAAAGGGTGCAACAAGGAGCATAGGACAAACAATTGGTGATGTTGTAAGTGGCGGCTTCCTTTATTATTCAGTTGAAAATGACGTGTTGCTAAACAGGGTCTATGACCAAACTCTTTACACTTCAAGCAATTATGGAGTAAAAGAGATTGTTGATTGGGCAAAGACAAAAGGATTTTATGCAAACAAAAAACTTTGGGGGAACAACCCAAACACAATATGGGATTTTGAAAACACTTGGGATATTTCAGCATCAGTAAACAGCTCTATGCCATATCTCAAATTCTTGGACGAAACGGCCGACAGCGATGTAAACGCACAATCCACTGCAACCAACTTGCTCGGAAGTGGAAAAAAGTATGATCCTTACAGAATTTATTCTGTTGGAGACTTGACATTGGTAAGAAAGATGTCTTCTACATTAGGGAAATATTTTTCTCTTCAAAACGACATTGATCTTTCCGAAAGAGCATGGCAACCAATTGTTGGATTTGCCGGAGTCTTTGACGGAAACGGATACACGATTTATGGCCTTGTAAGTTCTCACCAAAGCGACTTTGGTGTTGAAAACTTTGGTGTTTTTGGGTCAACTTCCAGTGCTGTCATTAAAAACTTGAATGTTAAAAACGTCAAATATCTTTCTGACGGAAGTTCGGTTAGGAAAGGGGCTATCATTGGAAATGTTGTTGCATCAACTTATCTTGTAAACTGCACAACAGACTATGAAACTCCTGTTGGACATGTTGAAAACAACAGCTTACATGTTTATTTTGGAAAGGCCAACATTGAAGGAAAAGTTGAAGATGTATGTTTTAATGTTTACACACCAGAAGGATATGTTGTAGAAACAAATGTAAATGGTGGAAGAATTTATTATTATGATAACACTAGTCAAACCAGCAAGTATATTTACGGACAATATCAAACTCTTTTGAAAAAAGATGGAAGCCAATACAAAGTTCAAAATGCCACATCTTTTGAAAACTTGGTTTTGCCAACAAGATCCCCACAAGAAATAAATCCAAAAATCTCAGTTGCAAACTATATTGTCAACGAAGGATATTATCTTAAAAGCTATAAAACGGCAGAAAACACAGAAGTTTCTGTTGACACAATTGCATTTGAGTTGCCTTTGAGAAAAGAAGAAATAACTCTCAATGAGTTGGTGTTTACTGCACAATATGAAGAGAGAAATGTTGATGTAAGAATTGTAAAAAATGAATATGAAGTGTATGCTGGTTTTGCAACAACAGAAGTCTATGAAGAAAGAACATTCGGCTATGACGACATCTTAACCGAAGTATGGCCAGAGATAACGTCGCAGGCAAGAGAAAATTATACTGCAAGCTATTACACATCTTTCAGCAATGGAAATTTTTCCAAAGCACTTAGAATTGACGACAGAATGAATCTTGCCGATGGACAAACGCATAAAAATATTTATGTAAAATGGACGGGAACAACTGAAGAAAACTATACGTTCACAATCAATTTAAACAAGAGTTCGGACGTCGAAAGCAGAGATTATGCAGCAAAGAACAAGTTTAATTTCTCTGAAGTTTTAAACATGGATTCAATTTATTTGCAAAAATATGAAAGCACAACTGACAACTCAGGGAATAAATTTACAGCGCAACTTTCTGGAAATAAGATTGTTATTCGTTTCAACACAAAGTATAGCGACAGGATGGAAAACTTTTTGAGACTCAATTTTGCTCTCAAGGAAGGCTATCATATACAGGGTGTTTATTTTAACGAAGATGATTATGGTGATTTTGGAGAAGCAAAAGTAAAAGAACTTGTTGGAAGCAACTTTTCGGAAGATGAGATTTCTCTTCCTGTTTCAAGAATAGATAAACTCAACAAATTGGCATTTTTAAATTTGTCGGACGACTATTCTTGCAATATCACAATTGAAAGAGACGAATATGAAAAAGACTTAACCCTTTCAGGTGATTTTAATTTTGCCATTGGACCAAAATATGATGTTGTTGGCAAAAAGGTAAGTATATACGGGGAAGAATATGGAATAACATTCTCCGGTGAAGACGAAAGGTATGTTGGATTTAATTTTGACACCTTGAGATTGATTTCAAATGACAACGCATTTGAAAATCTTTCAATCACAAATTTTTCAGAAAATGCTGACAACATCGTTTCTTTTGGTGAGAGAAATTATCTGTTTTCAGACGATGGAGACGGGCTGAGAGCTGTCTATCTGTTAAACAGCTCACCACAAATAGGGGCTAATGGAAGAGTTTTGTCAACTTCCATTCAAGACACAATTGTAAAAATTGTAAAAACTATAGAAGATGGAAATGCAAAGTATTCGTTCCAATATTTCTACAATCAAGATTTTGTGTTTATAGCCATGGCAAAAGATATAAGAGACACGATTTCCATACAAGGTGGGCTACGAAAAAGGATTGATAAGGATCACGACGAAGACGTACCAGCAAACAGGTATTCTGCAACTATTATTCCAGTAACCAGTGCAGGACAAACAAACAATTCAAAAGGATATGCAGTTTTTACAGGTGCAGTGGAATATTCAAACAAAGATTATTCCATTTCAAGCAAAGCGACAATCGTTGACTTGTCATTTGAATTTGTTTTGGAAGAAAAAGATGGAGAAGGAAATATCACCGGCTACAAAAAGATTTTGGAAAATGCACCAACAATTGTTGCAGAACACACAATGTATGATGTTGAGCAGGCAGGAACATTCAAGTTTGTAGTTAACCCATCGGAATATTACAGGTTTAAACAGGACGCAGACAGACCAAATAGCGTATATCTCAACAATCAAGTTTTCTTCATAAACCCTGCAAAAGAAATTCCTGAAGGGGGAGACGAAAGCAGTCAATATGAAATAAACGGACTTGACGACCCGGGGACTTTTGACACGCAAAACAACATAAATGAGATTTCGTTTAATTACGATACAAGTTTCCCTGCAGCAAGATACATTGTAAGAATTGTCTGCGAAGAAGTAAAATACGACATCAATTTTAATACAACAATTGATGGAATCTTAAACACCCAAACAATGAAATATACTGACATGGAAATAATTTCACAAAAAGAAGTTGATGGGGTCATGGTTTGGGACGAAGAAAATGCAAAAACGTTTGATTATTATACAAGACCAACGGGCGTTTCAACGGGGACGGCATATACGGACAACAGGGCAAGCAACAAGTTTGCATTCAATTCAAAAATCAGAGTGAAAGTTGTAGCACCAAATCACGCATATTTCTTGAGATGGTTTGAAGTTGTAAATGGTAACAGAACAAACGCAATACAAATCGTTGAGTATGATGACACATCGACGACACTTGAATTTGTTTATTCTGACATGTTTATTGCGTGTGAATGTGCAGATTTTGTAATGAACGTGCGTTCAGTCTTTACAAGAAAAGTGATCAATTTTGAACTTTATCAAAATCAAATTTGGGACAAGTCAAATGGACAGATTGCAACATATCAAGAGCTTGGCATTGAATCGGGCGTTTCTGGTTTGAGCCCAAATCAATATACATATACTATAGGACTTGAAAACACTGCATACAAAGGCGTTTCAATAACAGCACTTACAGGAGAAAATGCGGCCGGATACGAATACGCCGGCTATAGAATCTATTGTGTAAACGATGAGGGGGAAGTTGTTCCAGTAAGGTATGATGCCAACCATGACTATTGGGAAAGCGAAGATGTTTTGGCAAGTTATAACTTCAATTTCCTTGTTGACAGAATGACTCAAAGGGCATACGAATATCAAGGAAGAGTTTCTCAATCATACTATCTTGTGCCAGTTGTTGTAAGAAAAGAAATCACCCTTGTTTTCCACTCTGGAACAGGACTTTTAAATGAATATGGAGATGGAAGAAACGGCCATGTTTACAACACAGAAAACCAAGAGACAACAAACAATACAGGAGCTTTTGCATCTTTGACCAAATATACTTCTCGTTTTGGAGAAGAAGTTGATATAACCGATATATCAAGTTTTGGAAGTTCTGATGCAGGATTTAACCTTAGAGAACATTTTAGCAGAAGAACGGGATACAGAGAGCTTGCACAAACAGAGTTTATGGCATACACGGGCAACAACGGGCAAGAAGTTGTGTTGTTTGACAACAACATTTTGCTTGGAAATGACATTTTTGAAAGCGTCCATGACGAAGGAGACGACAAGAATGTTGTGCACATTTATTTCAGATGGAGTGCAAACAACTATAATATAAACTTCAATGCAAACGATGGAACGTTTGCACCGGGAAGCAGCAACGTTGTCAATGTTTTCTTTGACCAAACTTTGCCAAACATTCCACAGGTTGATCGTGTCGGCTATGATTTGCTTGGTTGGAAATTGTATGTTGACGAAGAATCTCCACTTGGACCTTACGTGATTGAAAAAGACGGAAGCGAATTCGTATTTTGTGAAGGCGACTATTTTGATGCGGACGGAAAATATATCTATGATGGAGAAATCACACTTGTTGCCGTTTGGGAAGCAAGACACTACAAAGTCAGAGTATATCAAAACAGCGCAAACGTTTATTATAAAAATGGCGTAAGAAAGACGGAAGGTGAAGGGTATGAAGACTATGACATCGTCTATGATTCAACCTTTGCAAACATCTATGCCGACTATGCAACAAACAGAATTCCAACAAGAAAAGATTTCAGATTTTTGGGAATATATGCAAACAGCACAGAAATTGCCGGAAGAAACCAAATAGCAGAAGACACAATCTTTGATCAATATATTGAAACATGTGATTTGACACAGACGGACGAACCAAATCTCAACTTGTATGTTGCTTGGGAATTTGATGGTGATTACAGCATTTCATTTGAAAGCCAAATTGAAGAATTGAAATATACTGCAGAAAGCCAACTTGTTTATGTTGGAAGTTTTCTTACGACAGAGGGAAGCAGTTTTGTATATAACGGATATCAAAACGTTGCTTTCAATTCAGCGTCAGGATTGCTTGAAATAACAATTTCAGACGAACTACATGCAACACTTACAATGTATCTCAACGACGAAGAAGAAACAGAATTTTCTGTAAGAGATGCCGGAGTTTACACAAAGACATTTAAGATTGTTGTAGAAGACAATGCAGAATATTATAATTGTGGAACAATAATTGAAGAAATCCACACATTCAGTGTAGGAGTGTTGAAAGCATCAATTGACACGGAAGCATCTATTGACGAAAATCTTGTAAAACTTGCAAGCGTAAAAAATATAATGAAAGGGCTTGTTTCAGACGCAGAATATCAGACAATTCAAGCCTTTACAAACATTGAAAATTTTGCTGATTATATAAGAGATCATGACAACACAGCAAATTCAGCAAGCGACGAAAACATCTACAAATTTGTAATGCTAAAATTCTATAATCAACTTGTTGATGCAGATTATCTCACATACAAAAATTGGAAATATTCAGATTATCAAACATATTATGATGCACATCAAGAAGATGCCGAAAGAACAATCTCTAATTTAAGATTTGTTTCTTCATATATTTACACAGACAATGGAAAAAGAAGAGATATCTCTGACTATACATCAGCATTCAAATTTAAGAGTGTTGATGGAGATGTTTCTGATTCAAAGATAAGAAGTGAACTTTCAATTTCTTCTGTAAAAATAAATGGAAATGCAAGTGGAATTGAAGCAAATTCAACTGCAGAATTATACATCTATTTCTCTGCAAGTGAAGAGACATTAAACAACTACAGCCTTTTAGAAGACGAAAATGGAAACACATATTTTGAAATCGCTTCAATATATATCTTGCCACAAATTCTTCAAGTTGCAAATTCAGAGTCTAGTGGCTATTCTTACTATGACGAAACTCTTTCTTGTGCAGACATTGAATGGTTTGTTGGAAGAAATGAAGCTGAAGCTGTTGAAGGACAGACTTATTATCAAATCACTGACGATTTGTTTATGAAAGCAAAACTTTACACATCAAATGGTGGATCTGGAAGAGTTGATACAGACTACACAGCATTTGGCGTGGAAAATGTTTTGTATTATTCAAATGTGGATATTTACAGAAAGGTTGGAAACGAATATCAATTTGTTTCTGACAGATTTAAAGTGCTTGCAGACAAAAATGACATCTATAAGATTCTTTCAACAAAAGATTTCTATAGAGTAAACATTTCTGCACAATACCTTACAACAAGTCAAGGGCAAAGAACATCTACGGAAATAAGCACAGATGTTGCGCAAAATCTTCTCAGAATTATTGGGGTTGCTTACTATACCGGAAGCGATCCTTCAGCACAAACCGATCCAACAAAGTGGAAGCAGGAGAGAAGCGACGACTTCCTTGAAGAAAAAGAATACAGAGTGTCGGCTGGTGGAATGGTTCTCTTTAAAATTGTTCACAACAACGACAACAATGTATCGATTTTTGCACACAAGGTTGTAAAACGTATTTCAGTTGTTTTGACCACAAAATATATCACAGAAAACATAAGATTCCACAAGTGGTCAGACACCATACTTAGAGATGTTGATGGACCATTTGAAGAAAATGGTGGATTTGACATTCTTACAAACGGAATCGAAATGAACGAAGATAAAGAGACGGAAGTAAACTACTATGCAACATTTACAGATTTGGTTGAAGTGGTATACAATCTAAACTTCCCAGAAGATTATCCAACACGTTCTGTTGAGAGATCCGTTTTGAAACTTGGGGTTTCGACTATAGACGATTTGTTTATTCCAAACGAAGGTGGATTTGAATTTGTTACATTCAATCTTAAAGACACAACGGGCGTTGCAATTGACTATACAACACTCTTTACAGGACCATCAGACACGTTTAAGGGTTTGACTGAAAAGCATGCAAGACTGGAACTTGATGTTGTTTGGAAAATTGGGGACATTTTGACAGAACAAAAAGTTGAGACAATAAACTTGCAAGTTGGAACGCTTTATCAATACAGCATGGAAGAAATTGTTTCCATAACAAACAAAAGCAACGACTTGTTTACATACACTTACGTATGGAAGAAAGGCACACAAATTGTTTCTGAAGGAGAAAATTTGTCTCTTGAAAATGGTGGTATCACAACAGATAGTGGAGAATATTCTTTGACGATTTCTGCCAAAGTAAAAGAAAGATTTAAAAATGTTGTTCCAAACCCAACAGACGCAGAAGATGCTGTGGTTGAATTTACAATAAACTTGATGCCACACAAAATCACACAGATAGAACTTGTTGGAGAAGATACAGCAATTTATGATAGTTATAACCACTCTCAAGATTGGACAATTGATGTAAGATATTTGAGATACAATAATGAGACGGGAGAATACTATCAACTCCCTGACATGGAAGAAGTGTTCTTTACAACAGACGACGTTTTGAGTGCAGAAACAACCAAGGGTGGAAATGTTGTTGACGAAATGGTAAATGTTGGACAATATTCAATACACCTTTCCTACAACACAGACTATTATGTTGTTGAAAGTGGAACAGAACTTGATTTTGACTTTGTGTTTGAAATCACTCCATTTGTGCTTGATATTGACGGAGAAATTTCTCCAAAAGGAAAGTATTTCAACGGAGACAATGAAGACATAAAGCAGACATTCAGCACGGGATTTGAAGAACTTGAAATAGAATTTTCAAGACAGGCCGGAGAAGATATTGGAGAATACAGATTGTATTTGAAAGATGTGGCTTCTCAAAGCAAAGGAAACTACACGATTGTTTGTGGTGAAGATGTGATTTTTGAAAATTCAACACCAGACACAACAATTGTTGTTGGAACATTTACAATTTCATGCGCTGGAGAAATCAAACTTTCTTACGAAACTGATGCTTCAACAAGAGAAAACCTTGAAGTTGTTTACAACCCAGATGGATACACAATTGCACTTACAGATTCGTTTAAGTTGCAAATCTTCAACGGCGAAACAAAGATAAAAGATATCCAACTCAAACTCTACGACGTTGCAAATCAAAAAGAAATAACAAATTCTACAATCTTAAACATTCTCAAGACAAAGGTATCAGACATAACACCATACTTCAACAACTCAGTTGATATTGCACACGCAATTGATTGTGGCGTTTATGCATACACATTCAATCTTGGACAACAGATTTCAAATTACTATACAACAATAAGATTTGAAACCGGATATCAATTTACAATCAAAAAGCAAGAACTTGATGTAGAAACTTTCAATCTTGACAAGGTGTATGATGGAAAGACAATTGCTTATATTGATTTAAACGGAGATGTCATTCCATCAATTGAAAATTATGAAGATGTTTATATTCTTGCAACATACGAATCACCTTACGCAAACCCAAGCGTAAACGTTTTGTTGAACGTTGTTGGAACTGGAGAAGAAAACATCGCAAACTATGAACTTAGCGCACCATCAACGACAGCAACCATTTCAAAACTTTCTGCAACAGGAACAATTGCAACAACAAAAGCAAGTTATGTTTATGGTGAAGTAAGAGAAAACAATTTTGAATCACTTTTGCAAAGCATTGTGCTTTATGCAAACGGACAGAATGTTACAAACTTATTAAACGAAGAGAGATACACCATTTCATATGCTCTTCCAAGTTTGGCACAAGCAAACACAGCTGGCTGTCTGTATGTGGGAACGTACACAATTGATGTTTCTGCAACGTTTGAAGATTTTGACGTTTCAATCACAGAGCCACAAATTCAAGTGGCACCTCTCAACGTTGTTAAAAACTTAAACAAAGGGGCATTTAAGGTTGTTGCTCCTGCAACCAGAACAGACAATTATGTTGATGTTCCAATGACAATAAGTGAGACGGGGGATTCAATCACTTTAAGTTATTATACTTATGGAATTACAAACCCATCACAACTTATTGCCGACCACTTCTATAATCTTCAACCAGAGACGACATCATTTGCAAACGGAAGCGTTTTGGTTTCTGTTCCAACAAATGAAGGTCTTGAAATTTTGGCAAACAACAATATTGTTGAAGCAAGAATTGTAAATACTGGAATTTTGACACAAACATACAACGGAAGCGAATATGAGTTTTCTGTAAATCTTTCAACGCAAACATTTGAAATTTCAAATGGAGCAAACACATACACTTCTGCCTTGACATTCTGGGAGGAGTCAACACAAATCACAATATCAGATTTCAGCGAAATTGAAGTATACAGCCCAGCAAGAGATGGACAGGGGCAAGAGATAAGACAGACAGAATTTACAACTGCAGGAACAAACAAACTTGCAATTTACACAAGGTCAAATTCTTATCCAATAATTATCTTTAAACAAGATTACAACTTTGAAATTGAAAAGAAAGCGATAAATGTTTCAAACTTGTCAGTTTCAAAAATTTATGACGGAAACATGAATTACACTATCACAACTTTTGCAGAAAAAGTTGGAGAAGACGACGTTTCAATTGTTGCAAGATTTGAAAATGCAAATGTTGGAACAAACAAAAATATCTCACTTTCACTTGTTGGGGAGGATGCAGGAAATTATCAACTTTCAAGCGCTTCAATGACGGGAGACATAACAAAACAAACTGCCGTAGTAACAATTGACAATCTTCAATATACCTATGGAGATTTGTCAAACACAAGCACGTTGCAGTTTAGCGTTTATTGTGGAGACAACAAAGTTGGCACAAGCGAATATAATATTGAGTTTACAATTGTTGGCGCAACATACAGCACACAATGGAACTATTTGTTTGCAGGGCAATATAGTTTGCAAATGACAGGAAGTTCTGACAACTACAATCTTACATTTGACAACTCTGTAAAACTTGTTGTTTCAAAATATGCACTTGATGTTGTGTTTGAAACAAGTGGAGTTGTTTCTGTAGAATATGGTGAAACAAATCCAAACACATTCAACTATACATATCGTACACCAATTTTTGAAGATGTTGTTCTTCAGGTAACAAGACAAAACGGATTGAACGTTGGATTCTATAGGGCTTTGTCAAGCACAACAACAGATCCAAACTTTGTGATTAGTTCTACAACAGATAACAGCGACGGAATGTATAGAATCACAAAATCTTCAGTTGTTGTGTTCTTACTCCTTTCAAACGAAGAAGAAATCACAAGTTCGACAGCAGAAAGTGTTGCATTTGCTTATGATGGAAACATCTACAACCAATTGCAAGTAAGAAAAGTTTCTGACGAATACAAATTGGTTATCACAGATGGAGCAAACGAAAAAATGTTTGCATTAAACACTTACATTTATGACGGAAGCAAATATGTAAAAACAGCAAAAACTCTTCAAAATTTGACTTCGGTTTTAAGTTTTGCAGAAGAAGAAGTAAAAAATGTTGGAATATACAGATATTTGTGCGAAAGTGCTCAAGCAGAAAACTATAATGTCTCACTCATGAAGACTGGTCAGGTTTACAACAACATTGTGATAAATCCAAAGGAACTTAGATTTAAAGAAGAGACAATCACAAGAACATTCGACAACAAAGATGCAATTTACATTTATGAAGATGCAGACGAACTTGTTGACGGAGTTGTTGACGGCGAAGAAGTTGGACTTAAGATTGAATTCTTCAAAAATGCTGAAAGAGCAAGGTATGTTGGACAAAACTATGTTGTTCAAGCAGAACTTGTTGGAGAAAATGAAGTTGTTTCAAACTATCAAATTTTGACTTTAACTGCAGATGAAACACAGGTAAACGGAACAATTGAAAAAGCCGAAATGAAGATTTACATCAACTCTGTAAGAATCGTTTATGGAGAAGATTATACCTTGTCATTTGATTATACATACGACGAAGAAATTGATTTGACCGGCTATGACATGACAAGAATTGACATCAGATTGCACGTTGTTGGAGAACAAACTTCGACAGCAAACAAGGCCAAAGTTGGAGAATATAGAATAGAAGTCTCAACCGACATAAAAGACTTCAGCCCAACATTCAATGTTGATGGTGTTGAGAAACTTGTTTATTCAAATGAAGCAAAAGTTGTAGTTTCAAAGAAAGACATTTCTTACACAGCAACTTCAGGCACCTTGGGAGAAGCGTTTACAAAGAAATATGATGGAAACACAAACTGCTCAATTCAAGAAGGTGGAGTTGACAAGTTTGCTCTTGATGGTGTTTTGACTGGAGATGCAGTATATTTGGAAAGCGCCGAATATGCTTCTTATGACATAGGAAACACGATTGAAGTTGAATTAACCCTTGGTGGAGCAGATGCAGACAACTACAGAATTACAAATTGGAGTTATGGTGTTATTGAACCAATTGTTGTATCTTTAAGATTTGACTACAATGCAAACGGAAGCACGGCAGTTCACTCCAACACAGAAATTGCAGGAATCAAGACCATAACAAAACTTGCATTCCCATTTGTGTCAATTTCTTACATCACATCAAACTCATACGAAAATGATACAATGTTTATAGAAAACTTCCCAACATCACTTTCAGGCTATACAGGTTATACGTTTAAGGCTTGGATGCTTAGGTTTACAAACGTGGAAGAAAATTCTCAAAAATACGAATTCTTAAGTGCTCTTGCAGAAGAATTGTTGCTTAAAACAGCATACGAAAACGAAATTTTCGATTTCTATGTTGGAAACAACGCTGCTTCAGTTTCACTTCTAAACAAACTTATGAGAGATGATACAGACAATATTGCGGGAATGTATTATCTTGAAAACGAAAACCCAATTATTACATTCACAGCCGATTGGTCAGAAGTTGAATATTCAATAAATGTAAGAATTGCAGACGAAAATGGCAGAACTGCTGCTTATGGAACGGCAGAGAGTGGTGGAGAAGTTATCGACAGAGCCGGAACGATTGTTTCAGGATACAACAGAGAAGTTTCAATTCTTGCAACACCACTTGAACACTGCACATATGTTGGATTCTATGATGCAGACGAAGGATACAAATATGACACGGCTGGGGCGATGTTCGTAAATGTAACAAGAGATGGAGCAACAGCAACACTTACAATTTCAAAAATGACAAAGAGCTACAACATTGTTGTAAGATTTAAAGCTCAAAGCGTGAGAGTGGAAATCCCAACAACAGACCCAGAAAACACAAGCACAAACATTGATGGATTTGTTGAAGACGAAGGAAAAATTATTTGGACGACAAATTATTTTGAACTTGGAGAGACTTCACTTGAAGATGTTGGACTTGAAAGAGTTGGTTATGTATTAAATTCTATCACCATAGCCGGAACAACATATTTGCCAGAACAATTTGAAGATGTTGTTTTGCAAGATTTGGTTGTTGGAGAAAACGATCAAGTTTTGACTTTGACGCCAAACTTTGAATCTGTTGGGGTTGTGGTAACACTCAATTATGGCTACAACGACTTGACAGAAAATATTGCAGTTGCATTTGAAAGTGCATACAACACTTCAGCCGGTTGGGTTGAAACACCAGAAAGAGAAGGATACAACTTCTTGGGCTGGTATAACTACAACGGACAGAGAGTGATTGGAAGTGATGTGATGGCGACAACAAACACCCACACACTTACAGCAAGATGGGAGATTGCAAGTTTCACACTTACTCTTGAAATCGAAAACGGAACAATGGAGTTTGAAGAGCAAGAAATTACTTCTTACGAAACAGAACTTCAATTCAACGAAACACTCACATTTATTGTGAAAGCAAACAACGGATATCACATTCCAAGTGCAAGCGAACTTCCAGAAGAGATTTCGTCTTACACAAGGGGAGAACAAATTTACTTTGTTGTGATTATGCCTGGCAGAGATTATTCTTACACAATCAGAGCAAGGGCAGACGAAAACATTGTTGTTTACTCCGGTGAAAATGTTGGAGTTGTTCAAGCCTATGACATAACAGAAGGTGAAGAAGAAATCATAATTTCAGCAAACAGATTTGCTGTTGAAACCGGCAGAACAATAAGAATGGTTGTTCACGGCGCAACAGGCTATTTGATAAGTGGATACAGCGTTTCTGTTGACACACTTGACATTGACGAAGATTTGACCGGTGGAGTGTTGACACTTGAAATTTCTGGAATTCTTGGAAATGTTGCATTTACATTTGAAACACAGGAAGACAAACACTATGTTGCAGTTGGATTTGAAAACCCAGAAAATATTGAATCTTTTGTATATCAAGAGAGAAACTATTACAACTTTGAAGACATTTCAATCGAAGTTCCAACAGGAGAAGATTTGACGTTTGTTGTAAAATACAAACACGGCTACAGAGTTGGAACGTATCAAACACAAAGTGGATATGACGTTGATATTCAAGAGACAACAATACTTGAAGAAAAATATTATGAAATCACCATTTCAAACATTTTGATTGATGGAGAAATAACTTTTGAAGAAGAAATAGAAAGTTATACAATCACGCTTGAAGTTATATCCATCAACGACAGCAAGCAACAAGTTTTTGAAGAACAAAACAGAGTAAAAATTGCAGACAACAACACAATGACAATCACAAAAGAATTTGGAGAAGAAATAGAACTTGCATTTGTTTCTTCAAATGTGATTTACAACTTTGCTGGTTGGAGCAAAAACGGAACGATTGTATTTAGCAACGACAGAAACACAACATATACAATTGAAGACGACGAAACGATTTATGCAATATTCTCTGCAATCAAAATCAACGTAACATTGAAGACCTTGAACTACTACACACTTTACAGCGAATATATGGACCCTGAAATGCTGGAAACGCACTACGACGAAATTGAAAACGTTGGAGAAGAATATTTTGAAGACGAAGAAAAGACAAAGAGTATAACAAAGACAAGCATTTACTATGGCTCCAGCAAAAACATATATTATGATACACCTGTAGGATATAGATTCTATGGACACGGATATAAAAATGGCGAAGACTTTGTTTACCTTTCAAAAGACGATGGAAATTCAAGGGGTTATATAAATATCTCCACATTGGGACTTGACGAAGAGCAAACAGAAATCACTATATATATGGTTGTAAGAGCATTGAGCTCAAGAGTCTTTGTAAAGACAGAAATCGACGTTGAAGGAGAGAGAGAAGAAAACAGAAATGTTGGATCAATCAAACTTGTTGACGGAGAAGGTGCTGACGTAAACGAATATGGCTATGTTGAAGGAACAAGAGTTCACTATAGTTTGGACGACTATACTGACGGAGAACTTGTAAACAACAAAGAATTTACAATTATTGCATGCACAGGAGAAGAAATCTTTATCAGGGCAAAACTTGAAAGAGCAGGATTTGTCTTCTATGGAATTGCATTTGAAAACGAAAATATGAACGTTTCAAGAATAGCTGATGCAGACGATGGCGATGCAATTTACAAAATTGTTGGCGTTGTTGGTGGAGAGAATTGCGAAATCTCAGTTTTGTTTAGACCAACACTCAACAAGATAAGCATTGATTTTGCTGTCGAAGAAGACTCTGTTGATGGTGGAGCATTCAATTATGAAACAGCAGAACCAAGAAAAGTGTTCTCTTCAGGTATTGGATATTCAACAATCGAAATGTCTGCTTACACAGATAGTTCATTCAAGATTTACGCATATATCGACATGGGATATCTTATTGACCCAGACAACATTCAGTTTGTTGACGAAAGTGGACTTGTTGTTGCAAGCAGTGTTGCGTTTGAAGAGATGGACATTTACACAACGGGATATATGGGAGTGATAACATTTGTTGTTGCAGACTATTTTGAAGAAGCAACAATCAGGGTTGTGATAACTCCAAGAAGATATGTCGTTCACCTTGTTGAAGACGGAAGCGTTCTTGCGACAATCAGAAATGTTGAATACAGCAAACTCATAAATGTAAACAAGACAAATGAAGGAAACATTTCTGTCTATGACGACAGACTTGTTTATGCAGGTGGAAAACTCAACCTTAAACTCAACAAGCAAGGATACACCTACGAAGGCTTCTTCAGTTATGAAAATGGTGCAGGCGTAAGATACATCAATTCTGACGGACTTCCATCACTTTTGTGGCAAGACACAGGATATTATTATGATATCGGAAGTTCTACTTACAAACTTACAACAAACGCACGTATAAACGAACAAACAGGAGATATGGAAATTTCCATCTTCCTATATTGGTCATACCTTAAGACAAGAATAATCTTCACTCTTGTTCCATCTGTGCCAACACTTATCACAGCACAAGACATGGTTGAAGGTGTTGATTATACAAATTCTTGGTTCTACAAGGATTCTCCATACTATATTGAAGTTGCATTCAACACTTCAATAAACATCACGGCGCCAGAAATGGACGGATACAAGTTCTATAAGTTTGTGATTTCACAAAAGAACAAGAATGGCGAAGTGCTGAAACCAGTTTCTACAAGCCAGACATCAGTTCCTTGGGTAACAAACGAACTTGACGCAATTGTTGAAGTAAACATTCAAGTTGTTTACTACGTAAAGATTGACGTTGTTGTCTATGGTGGTGAAGGATACTACGATATTGTCCAAGAGACAAAAGACACACAAGCAGAAGCTCTTTTGAGAGCAGGTTATGTTGATTCAACAATCCCATTCATGCTTAGAGCTGTTCCAAAAGAAGGCTACACATTTGTAAGATGGAACAACATCACAAGTGGCAGAAGTTCGATTGCGCCAGAGTGGGACAGACTCTATGTGACAGCAAAAACAACTTTTGTTATGAATTTGCAAGGGGACTATGTAACAATCAAGTTTACAAGTCAGGATTCTCTTGGAAATGAAGTGCCTTATGACTATACACATGGACAAATCATGTCTGCAATTGCGACATCAATCAACAACACTTCACGTTCGTTTAGAATCGGCTCAAAGATAAGAAACGTCTTTACAATTCTTCTCAACGAAATCGAAGTGAAAGTTGGAGACGTGGTTACCTTTGCAGTTGAAATTGATGGTGGGTTTGCTGCACTTTGGAACAGAGACGACGTAAGACACACAAGATATGCTGACGGAAAGTATTATTTCGAACTTACAATTTCTCCAGAAATGTCAGAAAACCACTACATAAGACTTCTTCCAAACTTCCAAAACGAAATCATGGCAATTTATGTAAATAGAGATTTTGTTGAAGAACAAAAGGGCTTGAATGCAGTTGATGCCGACAACGTAAACTTGGCAGGATTTGTGTTGTACAATTCACGCAGAACAAACATGTTTAGAATGGATCGTGGACAAGACATGACAATTGGATTTGAAGTAAATCCAAGATATTCAATCGACACGATTGTCATTGGAATTGGAGAAAGAGAAATCGACCTTATGCCATTCTATGACAAAGGAAAAATCTCACTTACAACAGAATATATTGAAGAAAATCAAGTTGTGGGAACTTTGAGACTTCAAGTTATGTTTAGAAGACTTCTTTGGGAAGAAAAAGTTGTTGAAGTAAACCTTGAAGGAGAAGGAACAAAGAGAAACCCTTATGAGATTTCCAGCGTGGAAGAACTTGTGTTTGTGATGCAAAAAGTAAACTCCGGAGCAAAAAATTTGTATGGAGAATACTATAGCGAAGCAAGTTATGTTTTGAAGAAAGATTTAAAGATTGGGGCAGAATTCTGGACGCCAATCGGAACAATCGAACACGCCTTTAACGGACGTTTCAATTTCAACAAACATCAGGTTACGGCAATTTACAACCCATATTTGTATGTAGATACAAGTTATGACGGATTGTTTGGTGTGATTGGAGAAAGAGCCGTGATTGAAGGTGGCAAAGCTGAAGTTTGGTATTGGTATCTCATTGGTGCTGCCGTTTTGGCTTTGACAGGAACAGCAATCACAATCATCTATATTGCTAAGAGAAACAAAAAGCGTATGGAAAAAATGTCTGTAAAATAATATTTACAAACAAAAACAAATATAAATAAAGCAAGGAGAACATATGGAAATCCTTGCTTTGTTTTTTCTTGGAGTGTTGCAGGGCTTGACTGAATTTTTGCCCGTATCTTCTTCTGGGCATCTTGTCTTGTTTTCAAAAATTTTTGGGCTTGAAGAAAACATGTTTTTGAGCATTCTATTGCATGTTGCGACACTTCTTTCTGTGGTTGTGGTGTTTAGAAAAACCATTTGGAAACTTGTTAAAAATCCCTTTTCAAAACAGACCTTAAATTTGTATATTGCAACAATACCGACATGTGTTATCGTTATAATTCTTTTGCCTTTTATCAAAATGTCATTTGGGGGAAACATTCTTCCGTTTTGCTTTCTTTTTTCTGCTGTTTTTCTGTTTTTGTCAGAAAAAATGTCAAAAAGAAAATCTCAAAAACCAATTGATTTTCGGTCAGCATTTTGGATTGGCGTTGCTCAAGGGTTTGCTGTCTTTCCGGGAATTTCACGATCTGGAGCAACGATAGGTGCCGGTCTTTTTTGTGAAAGAGACAAGACGGAGACAACGCAGTTTTCGTTTCTTCTTTCTCTACCAATCATTGTTCTTTCAATGTTTATGGAAATTTTTGAATTTGTCAGCCAAAAACAGACAATTTCACTCTCCGTTGCAGGAATTATTGTTTCTTTTGTTTCGGCGTTTTTTGTGGGGGTTTTTGCCATAAAAACAATGGTAAAGTTGACACAAAAGGCAAACTTAAAATGGTTTTCGGTTTATCTGCTTTTTATTTCAATACTAAGTCTGTTTGTTCTGTAAATTTTGTCGAAATGTTATATTAAACTTTTGCTTCAAATAACTTAAAGCAGGAGTTGTTGTGAAAGAATATTATTCTCAAAGCGTCAAACAATGTTTAATCGAATTTGAAACATCACAAAAAGGACTTTCTGCGCTTTTGGCAAAAGAAAGAAGATTGGAAGCAGAAAAATACAAGATAAAGCCACAAAAAAGACAATCTTTTTTCAAAAAATTTCTTACCCAAATCAAAGATTTGATGGTTGTGGTTTTGCTTGTTTCCAGTGTCCTGTCGATAGTTGTTGGATTGATTGAAAAATCTTCCGGCGAAATTGTCGATGGGCTTATAATACTTGGGATTGTTTTTGTAAACGCAACTTTTGGTGCGTTGCAAGAAAGAAAAAGCGAAAAGGCCATTGAGAGTTTGAAAAACATGACCCACCCAGAGACCTATGTTGTAAGAGACGGAAGAGTTGAAAAAATAAGCACAGAAGATTTGGTTTTGGGTGATATTGTAAGGCTTTCTGCTGGGTGTATTGTTCCGGCAGATTTAAGGATTGTTGAATGTTCAAACTTCAAAGTCAACGAATCAATGCTTACGGGAGAGAGCCATGCTGTAGAAAAAACTTGTGAAGAGTTGCATGGAAAAAATATCGTCCTTGCAGAACAGAAAAACATGGCGTTTTCTGGAAGCGTTGTAGAAAGTGGAAACGCAACGGGAGTTGTTGTTGCACTTGGGACACAAACAGAACTTGGAAAAATTGCGCAGAGCATAAAAGAGACAAAAGTGGAGCAAACGCCACTTCAAAAAGACATTCAAAAAGTTGGAAAGTTTTTGACGTATGCAATTTTGCTTATTGCGGGAATAACCTTTGTTTTGGAGATTATTTCAAATCCAAACTCTGTCTTGCAGGCGTTTTTGACTGCTGTCGCAATTTCTGTTGCGGCAATTCCGGAGAGTTTGCCTGCAGTGATAACAATCATAATGAGCCTTGGGATAGCAAAACTTTCAAAGCAAAAAGCCATTGTAAAAAACATGCACGCTGTGGAAACTCTTGGTGCCTGTGATGTGATTTGTTCGGACAAAACAGGGACAATCACGCAAAACAAAATGAAAGTAGAAAAAGTGTTCTGTTTTGACAAAAATTGCATTCCAAACAAGTTTTTTGTGTATAATATGGCTCTTTGCAACAACGCACAGCAGGGTAAAAGTGGGTATATTGGCAGTGCAACAGAAATTGCACTTTTGGATTTTGCAAGAAAAAATCATGTTTTAAAAGAAGAGACGGAAAGCGTTTTTTGCAGGGTAAAAGAAAACCCTTTTTCTTCAGAAAGAAAAATGATGTCGACATTAAATGTTGTTGATGGTGAAATGGTGTGTTTTGTCAAAGGGGCTCTTGACAAAATTTTGCAAAGATGTACGTTTTACGCAAGAGATGGGAAAGTTTTTAATCTTGACGAAAACACAAAACAAAAGATAATTTTGCAAAACAAAATCATGTGTAGTCATGCTCTTAGGGTGATGGCGTTTGCATACAAAAAGTGTCAAGATATTGAAGAAGAAAATTTGATTTTTCAAGGAATTTGTGGAATTTTTGATCCACCAAGAAAAGAAATTTTTGATGCTGTTGAAACGTGCAAAAAGGCCGGAATGAGACCGATTATGATAACAGGAGACTTCAAAGACACGGCTCTTGCTGTTGCAAGAAAGGTTGGAATTGCCAGTGAAGAAAGTCAAGTTGTCTCTGGAAGAGAACTTGACCTTGTCAGTGATGAAGAACTGGGAGAACTTGTCAAAGTGAAAAATGTTTTTGCAAGAGTCAGTCCAACTCACAAGGCAAGGATTGTGCAAGCACTAAAGAAAAACGGACACGTTGTTGCCATGACCGGAGACGGAGTAAACGACGCACCAAGCATGAAAAAAGCCGACATCGGAATTGGCATGGGCAAGAGTGGAACGGACGTTACAAAAGACGTTGCAGACATTTTGATTACCGACGACAATTTTGCCACAATTGTTGTTGCTGTAAGAGAAGGAAGAAAGATATACAGCAATATTCAAAAGACAATCAAATATCTTTTTTCTGCAAATATGGCAGAGATTTTGGCTTTGTTTTTTATCACAATTTTCTTGCCGGGGAAAACCTTTCTTTTGCCAGCACAGATTTTGTTTGTAAACCTTATCACTGACACTTTGCCGGCAGTCGCACTTGGAACAGAGCCGGTCGAAAAGAACATTATGACGCAAAGGGCCAGAGACAAAAACAGGGGGCTTCTTTCCGGAAGAAACGGCGTAAGCATTTTTGTTTTGGGGTTTGCACAGACAATTCTTACAATGACGGCATATTTTGTTGGCTTGAAACTTCAAGGGGAAAGCGTGGCAATGACAATGGGCTTTTACACACTAAACTTGTTGCAACTTTTCTTTATGTTTACTGCAAGGACAAAGGAGTGCTGTTTTAAAACAAACCCTTTTAAAAACAAGTTTTTAAATTTTTCTCTGATTTTTGGTTTTGGAATGCTTCTGTTTTTGGCAACAACGAATTTTGGAAAAATTCTGTCGCTTGAAAATCTTTCGCCATTCTGTTGGTTTATTGTTTTTGTTTTGTCTGTTTCAATAGTTTTTATAGGAGAAGTTTACAAACTGATAGAGAAAAGATGTTTAAAAAAGAAATTGCATTTTGAATAATGCAATTTTTTTGCTTTTTGGACGCAATTATGATAAAATCAGTATATGGGATTTGTCGAAACAATAAAAAACCAAGATTTTTTTAAAAATTTGGTGGAGAAGAAAGAAAAAAACACTCTTTCAAACTCCATTATGTTTTTGTGTGAAGACGAATACACAAGCAAAAAAGTTTTGACAATGACGGCACTTCTTCTTGAATACAAAATGTTTGATTTGTTTGACGAAAACAGCGCAGAATTTTTTAGGGTTGAAAGTGGCGTTGATTTGGACGTAAAAACTTATCCAAAGAACAATGAAAAATTGTTGGTGGCAGATTCAAACGACATTGTTGCAGAAGCATACATCAAACCGGTAAATTTGCCATACAAGATTTTTGTTGTAAACAATATTGATGTTTCAACTGAAGAAGCACAAAACAAACTTTTAAAAATTTTGGAAGAGCCACCAAAAAATGTTTTCTTTTTGATAAGCGCAAAAAATGAAGCAAGGGTTTTGCCAACGATAAGAAGCCGTTGTGAAAAAATAAAAATAGCACCACTTTCCAAAGAAGATATTGAAAAGTTTAGTTCAAACGAACTTGCAAGGATTTTGGGTGGTGGATATATTGGAAAGACTTTTGAGCTTGAAAACAACGAAAATTTGAAGCCGATTGTAAATTTTTCGGTAGAATTGTTTACAAAAATGAAGTCAAGCAAAGATGTTTTAAAATATTCAAAAGGCGTTTCTGGCTATATTCAAAACTTTGAGTTGATTGTACAAGTGCTTTCTCTTTGCATTGAAGATGTCATAAAAATTAAATGTGAAAGTGAAGCGTTGTGCAAACTTACGCCTTTTTTGAGAGAGCTTAAGGACGTTGAGCCGGAGTATTCAATAGAAGCTCTCTGCGAAATATCAAAACTTATTTTGTCTTTGAGAGAAAAACTTGAATTTAATGCAAACTTTTCGGTTTTAATTGACAATTTCCTTATGAGAATGTTGGAGGTAAAATACTTATGCAAATAGAAGTTGTTGGGATAAAATTTAAGGGGAGCAACAACGTGTATTCTTTTGACCCAAACGGGCTTGAGTTGAAAGTTGGAGACGATGTTGTCGTTGACACAGAAAAAGGGGCAGACCTTGGAAAAGTTTTTTCTGGAAAGGAAGAGATTGATTCAAGCACGCTTGTTTCACCACTTAAAAAAGTTTTAAAGAAAGCGTCAAAAGAAATGGTTGAAAAGGCACAGGAATACGACAAAGAAGCAGAAAAACATTATCTTGAAGTAAAAAGACTTGCAAGAGAAGAAAAACTTGAAATGAAAATTATCAAAGTTGAAGCAAGTTATGACAATTCAAGATATATAATCAGTTTTACAGCAGAAAACAGAGTGGACTTTAGAGAACTTGTAAAAAAACTTGCTGTCGTTTTGAAAAAGAAAGTTGAACTTAGACAAGTTGGAAGTCGTGATGAAGTAAGACTTTTGGGTGGAATTGGCCCATGTGGAAAAATTTGCTGTTGTGTTCAGAGTTTGGGAGAGCTTGAACATGTTTCCATGAAGATGGCAAAAAATCAAAACCTTTCACTTAATCCTGCAAGTATCAGTGGACTTTGTGGGAAACTTATGTGTTGCCTTGCCTATGAAAATCCTATATATCAAGAAGCAATCAAAGAAATGCCAAAAGTAAACTCTCAAGTTTCAACAAAAGATGGCAAAGGGGTTGTTGTCTTCAATGATCTTTTAAAACGTGAAGTTGACGTAAAATTTGTGCGTGGAGAAGAAAGCGAAATCAAAACTTATCCACTTGCAGAAATCACATTCAAAAAGGAAGAAAAATGAAATTAAAACCAACAGAAAGAATGGAAGATTTACAATGTGATGGGCTTAAGATTATCCAAGACAAAAATCTTTATGCGTTTTCTTCTGACAGCGTTGTGCTTGCAAATTTTGTAAAAACAAAAAAACAAGATGTCTGTGTTGAAATTGGTGCAGGGAGTGGAGTTATTTCAATTCTTCTGCAGGCAAAAATGCCACTTGAAAAGATTTATGCTTTTGAAATTCAAAAAGAGATGCAAAACCTTTGCGAAAAAAACATAAAACTAAACAAACTTGAAGACAAAATAAAACTTGTTTGCGATAAAGTGCAAAACTTTGAAAAGTATTTAAAGAAAGAAAGCGTTGATGTTGTCTTTTCAAATCCACCATATTTTAAAGAGACAAATTTTGAGCAAACTTTGTCAAGAAAGATTGCAAGAGAAGAAGTTTGTTTGCCGCTTGGTGAGTTTGTTGAAACATCTGCAAAACTATTAAAAAACAATGGAAGTTTTTATTGTTGCTATTTGGCAGAAAGAAGCGCAGAACTTATTGCCTTGTGTCAAAAAAACAACCTTATTGTAAAGGAACTTTTCTTTACAGAAAATGGAAAAGGCAAAGTCAAGTTGGTTGTTTTGAAAGCCGTCAAAAATGCAAAAAATGGAGTCAAAGTTTACAAAAATTTGATTACGAATGAAGAAAATGGCAATTATTTGGAAGATTTAAAAACAAAAAACTATAAAAAATCACTTTAGGAAGAAGTGATTTTTTTTAAAACACTTTGCAAACAAGACAGGCGACAATTGTTCCGACAAAAGAGCAAAAAAGTGCAACCGGAATGGCATATAAAAGTCTTTTGACTTTTGTTTTTGAAATATAGATTGTGGCGACATAAAAAATGGTTTCACTGCATCCCATAATCACGCAGGCACATCTTGAAATATAGCTGTCTGCACCATAGGTTTTGAAGATGTTTTCCAAAATTCCATAACCACCACTTCCGGTGAAAGGGCGAAGCATGACAAGTTCGCAGAGTTCTGTGGGGATTCCCAAAAGATTGAAAAACGGAGAGAACATTTTTGTCAAAAATGCTGTTATGCCACTGAGTCTTAAAAGAGCCACGGCAATCAAAATTGACGCAATATAAGGAAAGATTTCAACAACAAGAGATATTGCACCTTTTGCACCTTTTACAAAATTGTCGTAAGTGTTTACTTTTTTTATGATGCAATAGACGAAAACAGAAAGAAAGATTATGGGAAGAAGAATGGCGTTAAGATTGTTCATTTTTTCTTTCCTTTATTTTGTCTATTGCCTTTACAAGAACAATTCCAAGTGCCGTTGTGATAAAAGTTGTGATAAGAGTTGGAAAAATTATATCTGCCGGATTTGTCGAACCTGCACTTGTGCGAAGTCCAATTATTGTTGTGGGCAAAAGTTGTATGGAAGTTGCATTTACAACAATAAGCATTATCATTGCAAAGTTTGCTGTTCCTGTTCCGTCGTCAAGTTTTTGCATGGCATTTATTCCCATTGGAGTTGCTGCATTTCCAAGTCCAAGAATGTTTGCTGAAAGGTTTAGGGCAATTGCTTTTTGCGTTTCAACGTCATCAACCCTGAAAAGCCATTTAATGAAAGGACGCAAAAGTTTTGCAAGTTTTTCACTCAATCCACTTGCATCAACAAGTTGCAAAATTCCAAGCCAGACGGCATAAATTGCACAAAGTTGCAAGCACAAATTTAATGCTTTGGTTGACGCAGAAATCATCTCTGTCAGTATGCCGGCAGGGTTTGTTATCAAAAGGACCAGAATGCTGGAGAGCATCATCAAAAGCCAAAATATGTTCACAATAGTTATTTATGCAAACTTGTCCCAAAAAAGAAATAACCAAGCAGATGTTGACTTGATTTTGAAAAATTTGCTATAATTTTTTTATGGAATTTGTTGACGCACACGGACATATAACAGACGAAAAATTTGATGATGTTTTTCAGGTTGTTGAAAGAGCAAAACAGGCAGGTGTTGTTGCAAGCATTTGTGCTTCTTGCAATCTTTCTTCGTCCCAAAGGGCAGTGGAATTTTCAAAACAATATGATATTGTGTATGCAAATGTTGGATTTCACCCAGAAAACGTTGAGGAAGCAGACCCAAAAGGCCTTGAAGAAATTGAAAAACTTGCAAGAGAAAAGAAAGTTGTGGCAATTGGAGAAATTGGTCTTGACTATCACTACACAAAGGACAACAAAGAAGAACAGAAAAAACTTTTTGTCGAACAAATTGAAATGGCAAACAGACTTTCAAAACCGATTGTTGTTCACACAAGAGATTCAATTGGCGACACGATTGAAATTTTGATACAACACAAAGTCAAAAAACAAAGTTTGATGCACTGCTTTAGTGGAAGTTTTGAAAGTGCAGAAATTTTAATGAAACTTGGATTTTCGTTTTCGTTTGGTGGACTTGTTACGTTTAAAAACGCAAAAAACGTTGTGGAACTTGTAAGGCAAATTCCACTTGACAGAATTTTGCTTGAAACGGATTGTCCTTATATGACTCCAGAGCCATTTAGGGGACAGAGAAACGAACCTAAAAACGTTGTTTACACGGCTGACGTGATTGCAAAAATAAAAGGCGTTTCGATGGAAGAGATTGCTTCCATCACAACACAAAACGCAAAAAGGTTGTTTGGAATATGAGTGAATTTGTTTTTAAAAAGAAATATGGTCAAAATTTTTTGAGTGATAAAAATCTTTTAAATGCCATTGCAGATGATGCAGGGATAACAAAAGACACGGAAGTTTTGGAAATTGGCGCAGGTGCAGGAAGTTTGACAAGTGTGCTTGACGAAAAGGCAAAAAAGGTTGTGTCATTTGAGATTGACAAAGATTTGCAGGACAAGTTGGAAAGTCTTGGCTTGAAAAACACAAAATTTGTGTTTGGTGATTTTATGGATTTTGACATGGCAGACGTTGAAAAGATGTTTAAGTCAAAATTTAAGGTTGTGGCAAATTTGCCTTATTACATAACCACACCGATAATCATGAAATTGTTTAAATCAAAAAAACTTGAAAGTTTGACCATTATGGTCCAAAAAGAAGTTGCAGAGAGAATTTGTGCACAGACCGGAGAAAAAGATTATGGAAGTTTGTCGGTCTTGGCAAAATTTTATGGAGAAAGCAAGATTACAAGAATTGTAAAAAGACAGATGTTTTTTCCACAACCAAATGTTGACTCTGCAATCTTGCACATAGACATTGACAGAAAGAAATTTGATGGTGTCGATGACGAAGAATTTTTAAAGTTTGTTCAAAATTGCTTTGCAATGAAAAGAAAAACTCTTCTAAACAATCTTGGAAAGATTTATCAAAAAGAAGAGATCAAAAACAAACTTGACGAAAAAACTCTTGCAAAAAGGGCAGAAGCGTTGTCGCTTGAAGAGTTTGTTGAATTGTACAAAAAATGCAACACGAAATAGGATTCTTGTCAATTTTTGGCATAATTTAATATATAATCACATGACGGACGAAGAAGAAATTTTGTTTGCAACATCAATTGCCATGCAACTTGCCTGTGGACTTGACAAGGAAGAACTTTGTGATTTGATAAGGTTTGTCAACCAAATTTCTTGTTCTCTCAACTCCCTTTTGGGAAAAAGAAAGAATTAAAAAACCCAGCAGTTTTGCTGGGCTGTTTTTTTAGTTTGCTTCAACAATTACGTTAAATTTTGCAGAAACTTCAGGGTAAACTTTTGCAACAACGCTGTAAGAGCCAGAATTTCTTATAGGATCTTTAAGGTCAATTTTTTTCTTGTCAATTGAAATCCCCATCTTTTCAAATTCTTCAGAAATTTCTTTGCTGGTTATTGAGCCAAAGGCCTTTCCGTTTGCACCACACTTGATGGCAAATTTGATTGTTTTGCCGTCAATCTTTTTTGCAAGTTCTTGTGCTCTTAAAAATTCTTGATGTTTGTGGTATTTTGCTGCATCATTTTGAAATTTGTTTTCATTCAATGCACTTGTGTCTGCAATTTTTGCACTTCCGTTTTTAAGAAGAAAGTTTTTTGCGAATCCATCTGAAACTTCCTTTACTTCTCCTTTCTTTCCTGTGCCTTTTACGTCTTTAAGTAAAACTACTTTCATATTTGCTCCTTATAGAAAAAGTTTACAACAAAAGAGTTTATTTTGTCAACATAAAGCCAACAATTTGGTGGGAGACTGATATGGATATAAGATGTAGAAAAACAAGTTGTGTCTACAATGACAGATACACTTGCAAGGCAAAGGGAATTTTGATTAAGAAAAATTGCGAATGTGAGCAATACCAGTTGGACAAAAACAAATTGGTGGTGGATAAAACAAAAAAGATTTTTTCAAACGACCCACCAATTTATGCTCCACAGAGAGATTCCAAAACGCTTGACATTGATTGCAAGGCACATTGTCTTTTTAATGACAACGGAAAGTGTGTTGCAAATGGAATAACTTTGAATGACATCAAAGAAAAGCCACTTTGCGTTACTTTTTTAAAAAAGTAATTTTTTTGTGTTGCAAAAAAGATGTCTGCGTTGTATAATAAGGGCATGAAAGATATTTTTGATATTCTTTACGCAACTGCAGAAGGCAACACTCCAGACAAGCCTGCAGAAGAGAAAAAAGAAGACGTTGACGTAAAGAAACTTAGAGACAAATTTTATGAGATTTATTTCTACCAAGTAAAACTCCGTGATGGACTTTTGGGAGAATTTTCTTCTGACGGAAAATACTCCATAAAGGACACAAAGATTTTGGAAGCGCTTTTGTCTCTTCCAAAGCACTTGGATTTGAAAGAAAACAACATAGTTTATGCAAGCACAAAAGTTGGAAATCATGTTTTGAATTTTGAAATTGATCTTGACATTGTGGAGACTTATTGCACGGCAACAATCAGAATTGTGGAGACCGAAAGACGTGCAGAAGAATCAATTGTTCATAAACAAGAGATCGGAAAACTTGTTGAAATGTATTCTCCAATGTTTGAACAAAACGCACTTTTGGAATGGAACGTTTTGAAAGAGCCTGTTGAGATTGGAAATGACAATTTGTTCTTCAAACTTTTTGCAGACTTTGAAAGAGAAGAAAACATGTATAAAGAGCTCTTTGATATCTGGGCTCAGATTTATCTTTTAAAATATCTTGACATGCTTGACGCTTTTGGAGAAAACGGCTTTGAAGTCAAGGCAGGGTATAGATCAATTTACGAAAAACTTTTTGAAAAATTTCCAGGAATTGCACAAGATTATACAAGACTTAAACTCATTTTAGATGGGCTTATGCTCAAATATCCCGGACTTTTGGAATCAATCCTTGCAAGCAGTCCAGAAGTGATAAGAAGTTATATCGAATCTTTAAACAGAGCACGTGGAATTGACGTGATAAGAAGAGTTGAGCCAAGAGACACGCTTGAGCCAAAGAAGCCGGATGCCAAGAAAAAAGAAGAAACCAAAGCCAAAAAGAAACCAGCCAAAAAGAAAGATGCCGGCAAGGGTGGCAAAGGTAAAGGTGACAAGGACAAACCAAAGAAAGACGACAAGAAAAAAGGTGGTGGAGGGGTTTTACTTGCTCCACCAAGAGAAAATGCCAAGATAGATAGCTTTAGGAGAGAATCAGAGCCAGTTGATGTAAACCCTTTGCATAAGGGAACAAAAATACCTGTAATGAACAGAAAACCAGAAACGGAAGAAAATCAATCACATGCGAAACCTATAATATTAGATTCTGATGAAGATGATGAAGAGATGGAAGTAAAAATTGTTGACCTCGAAGACGAAAATGATCAAATCATAAATGAGGAGAGCGAAGAAAAAGAAAAAGTTTTAGGGGAAGAAAGTGACAGATTTGTAGACGAGGAGAGCGAAGAAAAAGAAAAGGAAATAAACAAAGATTCTGATAAAGAAATTGAAAGAGAAATGGACAATGAAGAGGGGTTAAGCATTGGTGGATAATAAAAAAAAGAAGATAAATTGTTATCTTCTTTTTTATTTACCTTCACCATCAAGGTTGATTGTTCTTCCTTGAAGAACGTTTCTGCTGTAAGTATCTTCAACATCATTAAATGCTGAAGGAAGTTCTTCACTAAGTGATACTGGTTTGCCCTTACTATCATAACTTACCAAGTTGTTCCCAGAAGCCTTTATTGCTTCTAATGCAGAAATAGTTTTCTTTGCTGCAGGGAAGGCGTAAGATGGGAAATATATAAGAGTTTTTAAATCATCTCTTCTTGCTGTCAACAGACTTCTGTTGAAAACGTTTGGGTTCAAAAGTTCGATTGATCCTGTTGCCAAGAACAAATCTACAGAATATCTTACAAATTTTGTGTAGAAAGCAAATATATCATTTACACAAACTTTTGAAAGTGCGCCTTTAAAGCCTTCATTAACATTTCTGTCACCAGCGTTTTTAAAATAGTTTTTTATGACAGCATCTTCTTGAAGAAAATTCTTCCAAAGAGATTTTTTAACTGCTTTAAGAGAAGATAAGATGCTATCAACAGCAGGGTCATTGTTGATTGTGTTTCTGTAATCAATGTCAGTGTAATACCTGTTCAAATCAACGGTTGCTTCACCGGTTGGTAAAGGTGGCAGAGTGAACGTAATTGTTTTCGGTGTGCTACTCATAGGCTTTCTCCTTTTATATATTCGTAGTTGATTATAGCATGATTTTTTTACTTTGTAAATACCTTTTTGTAAAATATTTTGGCATAAAGGGAGTCCAACATGGCAAAAATAGGGGAAAAAGGGGTCTTTATTTTGGAAAAAGAACACTCAAATTTGGGTCTTGGGGCCCTGTTTTTGTTGGGAAGTGGCATTGTTTGCAAGTTTCTTGGCGCATTTTTCAGACTGCCACTGACAAACCTTTTAGGATTGGAAGGGATTGGAGTTTTTCAGCTTATTATGGCACTTTACACGTTTGCTTTGGTGGCGACTTGTGGTGGAATGACAATTTCTCTTTCAAAACTCATTGGCTCTGCAAGGGCAAAGCGTGAATATGGCAAGATAAAAGTCTATCTTTTAAGAGCTGTTTTTGTTGGACTTTTGGTAGGACTTTTGGTTGGTTTGGCGTTTTTTGTTTTTTGGAAAAAGATTTCTGTTTTGCAGGGAATTTTATCCAACAGAAGTTATATGCTTTTTGTTGTTTTGCTTCCGACCGGAGCAATAATTGCGGCACTAAGGGGCTATTTTCAGGGGTACGAAAACATGCTTCCAACGGCAACAAGTCAAATTGTAGAGCAAGTGATTAAATTTGCCTTTGGACTTTTATTTGCCTATATCTTTGGAAAATACGGAGTTGAAAGTGGTGTCTTTGGTGCGTTTTTGGGGATTGTTTTAAGTGAAGTTTTGACTTTGGTTATGTTGTTTGTTTGGTATCTTTGCAAAAAAGAAAGATATTTGACAGAGATGGATTCCAGACCTGCAAAGAGAGAGTTTGACAGAACAAACTTTTTGTTGGTGCTTTCCACAGCAACAATTCCACTTGCCAACGCTATTGATGGTCTTGTTGTTGTCAAAAGATTGGTTTCTTCTGGGCTTACAACGCAACTTTCAACAAAATTGTTTGGATTGCAGAGTGGTGTCGTTGGGGCGATACTTAATTTTCCATTGATTATTTCTGTTGCAATAACAACAGCCATGTTGCCAAATGTTTCTTACATCATATCAAAAGGCACAGCAAAGAAAGGTCTTGTGGAAAAGGGGCTAAAAATTTTGCTTGTTTTAATTTTGCCAACAACACTTGGCCTTGTGGCAATCTCCAAAAGCCTTTTGCCGATCTTTTACACAAGCGTTGAAAGTGAGTTTTTGGGGCTGACTTTTGACCTTATGCTGTATGGGAGTTTTTCGATTATTTTTACTGCAATCATGCAGTATTTTGTCATGCTTTTGCAGGCGTGTGGAGAATTTGGTTTTGTGCTGAAAACAACGGCGATTGGGGCACTTCTAAAAGTTGTGATTACAATAGCGCTTTCTGGTGTTGGAGCAATCAATGTTTTTGCTCTTGTTTTTGGGAATATAGCGCTTTCTGGGTTTGTCTGTTTTTGCTCTGTTTTGAAGCTGAAAAAGAAAGCAGATTTTTCTGTAAGTTTAAACGAAATCTTCAACCTTTTGTTTGCAACAACAGCAATGTTTTTTGCCGTTTACAGCTTTTTGAAATGTGATTATTTTGGAAATGTTGTAAACCTTGTTCTCTCTGTTTTTGTTGGTGTTGTTGTGTATGGAATTTTTATCATTCCATATCTTATCAAATTGTTTTCAAAAAAGAAGAAAAACTATGTTTAAAAATTTTGATATAGACAAAAATTTTGTTGGGGGTGCTATATGAATAAAACAGAATTTGTAAGACTGCTTTCAAGCAGAACAAACATGCCAAAGAAAAGTTGCGACAATTTTTTAAATGAGCTAAAACTTGCCATTTTGGAAGTGTGCTCAAAGGGTGGAAATGTAAACATAAGAAGCTTTGGAAAATTCTCTTTGCAAGAGAGAAAATCAAGGAAATTTTTAAACCCACAAACAAAGCGTTATTATATTTGCAAACCAAAGAAACTTGTAAACTTTAAAAGTTATGACAATTTTAAGTATGCAATAAGTTAAACTGCCGACATTGTCGGCTTTTTCTTTGCCAAAAAGAAGAAAATATGCTAGAATCACAATATGAAAATAAAAGACTTAGATTTTTCAGAAAATCCACTTATTCTTGCACCAATGGCAGGAGTAACAGACGTAGGCTTTAGGGCACTATGTTCTTCTTTTGGTGCAGACGCAACCATAACAGAGATGCTTTCGGCCAGAGCAATGGCTCATAGCCCAAAGAAAACCGGATTTTTGACACTTACAACTGACGAAGAAAAAATAAAGATTGCACAGATTTTTGGACATGAACCAGAGT
>CAKJYB010000021.1 GCA_918241715.1 Clostridiales bacterium | reverse complement strand
GAAAAGTTTAGAACTTGCCTGCAAACTTCTTCAACAGGGGGAAGTTGTCGGCGTTCCTACAGAAACGGTTTATGGCCTTGCCGGCGATTGCAGAAATTCAAGCGCAGTGAAAAAGATTTTTCAAGCAAAGGGGCGTCCACAAGACAACCCCCTTATTGTGCATATTTCAAACATGAAAATGCTTGACGGGCTTGTTTCAAGTGTTCCAAAAGACGCAAAAATCCTTGCAAAACATTTTTGGCCCGGCCCACTTACAATGATAATGCCAAAAGGAAAAGACCTTTGCAAAGAAACTTGTGCTGGACTTGACAGCGTTGGAATTCGTATGCCATCTCACCCTGTTGCACGACAACTGATAGAAATGTCTGGTGTGCCTTTTTCTGCTCCAAGCGCAAATTTGAGTGGAAAGCCAAGTCCAACAAACGCACAGGACGTTTTTGCTGACATGAACGGCAGAATCCCACTTATTTTAGATGGTGGAGAGTCTGATGCCGGCGTTGAGTCCACCGTTTTGTCTCTTCTTCAAGACACTCCAATAATTTTGCGTCCCGGAGTTATAACAAAAGACCAAATTGAAAGCGTTTTACATAAAAAAGTGGAGATTGCAAAAGCAATAACCCAAGAAGTTGGAAAAGACGAAAAAGTTTTGTCTCCGGGAATGAAATACAAGCATTATTCTCCACTTGCAAAGGTCATTCTCTTGCGTGGAAGTTTTAAAAACTTCAAAAATTATGTGGAAAATCACAAAAAAGACGGCGTGTTTGCCATGTGTTTTGATGGAGAAGAGAAAAAACTCTCCGTCCCTGCAATATGTTATGGAAAACATGACGACGCAATATCTCAGGCACACAATTTGTTTTCTGTTTTAAGAAAGTTGGACAAGCAAAACGCAAAAATCGTCTATGCAAGATGCCCAAAAAGCACCGGCGTAAGCCTTGCCGTTTACAACAGACTTATTCGTTCTGCCGGATTTGATATTATCGACATTTAAAATATTTTGTTTTAAACGTTTTGTTTTTGACAGAATCTTTTATATAATAAAACAAAGAAAAAGGTTGTTTTTGGCAAAAATTTTGTGTCCGAAAGCAAAAAATAGGGGGGTTTATGGAAGATATAGTTATTGTTGGTGGTGGTCCTGCAGGACTTACAGCAGCCATTTACATTCAAAGAGCCGGAAAACACGCCGTTGTTTTTGAAGGGAATGCTCCGGGTGGACAAATTTTGACCGCTTCTATTGTTATGAACTACCCTGCAATCAAAAGCATAACCGGCGCAGAATACTCTCAAAGTCTTTACGAACAAGCCGTTGCACTTGGGACTGAAGTAAGATTTGCAAAGGTTGCCGGAATATCAATTGAAAACGGAAAGAAAGTTGTTCACACAGAACAAGGTGATGTTGAAGCAAAATCCGTTATTCTTGCAACAGGAGCAAGCAACAGAAAACTTGGCGTAGAAAAAGAAGCCGAATTTCTTGGAAAGGGCGTTTCCTATTGCGCAACCTGTGATGGAGCATTTTTTAAGGACAAGGCTGTTGCCGTTTCTGGTGGTGGAAACACGGCGCTTGAAGATGCACTCTATCTTTCAAACTATTGCTCTAAAGTTTATTTAATTCACAGAAGAAACGAACTTCGTGGAGAAAAAATTCTTGCAGACGAACTTAAGACAAAAAAGAACGTAGAGTTTGTTTTAGAAGCAAACGTTACAAAACTTTTGGGAGAAGATCACCTGACCGGCCTTGAAGTTACAAAACTTGACGGCACTCTCATAAATCTTGATGTTTCAGCACTCTTTATTGCAATTGGACAAGTTCCCGGAAATGGTGCATTCTCAAATGTTGTAGAACTTGACGACTATGGATACATTGTTGCTGGAGAAGATTGCAAGACAAATGTTGATGGTGTTTTTGTTGCCGGAGACGCCAGAGTAAAAGGCGTAAGACAACTTACAACGGCATGTGCTGACGGAACCGTTTCTGCTATGGCAGCACTTGCATACATCAGAAGTTTGCAATAATTTTAAAATAACAAAAATGGCTTAGCAAATTGCTAAACCATTTTTTTATCGTTAGTTTCAAAATTGACAACATAATTTTTCTTAAAATTAGTCGAACTGCAAACCACTTGAAAGTGCGTGCAGAACGTCGATAACGTCGCTTGATTTTCCACTGAGTTCGTCAAGCATTTTCTTCTCTCCAGCAACAATCAAGACGTCTCCTTTTTTAAGTTCTGTTTCTGGCTCTGGATAGATAATGAAATCCTGTCTTTTGATAACAATAATTGATGTGTGGTGTTTTCTTCTGATGTCAAGTTCCAAAACGGTTTTGTCCACCCAATCGTCTGGTGCGGCAATTTCAACAATTTTGAATTTTTCTGTCAAATTGATGACATCGTTCATGCTTGGGTTTGAAAGCATTTTTGCAACTTTGTGTGCAGTATAATCTTCTGGGAAAACAACAACATCTGCACCGATTTTTTCAAGAATTTCTTTTTGCTCGTCTGTGCTTGCTCTTGCAACAATGAGTTTTACTCCCAAATTTTTGCAAATCAAAGTTGTAACAACGCTGGCCTGCAAGTCTTGACCAATACATACAACAACGCAGTCAAAATTTTGCACACCAAGTTTGTGCAAAACACCAGAAACAGAAGCGTCTGCAATTGCCGTCCCTGCAACAAACTTTTCTATTGCGTGAACGTTCTTTTCGTTGCAGTCAATTGCCAAAACTTCGTGCCCCTCGTTTGTAAGAGAAAGAGCAACCGTTCTTCCAAATCTTCCAAGACCAATAACACAGAAATTTTTCATCTTTTTCTTAAGTTTTGGTGCTGTTTCCTGCTCGACTTTTTCTGCTTTGTTTTTTATTTTTTCAATGTATTCTGAATCCTTTTCTGATTTTTTCATTTTTATCTCCTTTTATCCTACACTGATGTGGCTGTCTTCATATTCGATTTCACCATGCACGTCTGGTGAGTTTTTCTGCACTGCAAAGGCAATTGTTATTGTTCCAACTCTGCCTACAAACATAAGCACAATCAACAAAATCTTTGACACAACTGAAAGTGTTGGGGTCAGCCCCAGCGACAAACCAACCGTGCTTATTGCCGAAAGAACTTCAAAGATGACTGAACTTGAATTTGCAGATGGATTATGTCTTTCTATCAAACAAATTGTTATGGTTGCAAACGCTGCCAAAATCATTGCCAAAAACACAATTCTAACAGCCTTTAAAATGGTTTGATTTTTGATTCTTTTCCTATGTAAGATTATGTCTCCCTTTTCTCCAGCAGATTTGAATGCTGCCAAGAACAAGACAAAAATTGTTGTTGTTTTTACACCACCGGCAATTGATCCCGGACTTCCACCGATAAACATCAAAATATCGGTTACAACTCTGCTTGCAGATGTAAGGTTTGCTTGGTTGAACGTTGCAAATCCTGCTGTTCTTGGTGTTATACTTTGAAACAGGCAGTTTACTATTTTGTCAAAAACGGACATGTTTCCAATGGTGTCTGGGTTGTTCCATTCAAAGATTGCAAACAAAATCGTTCCACTCACAATCAAAAATGCCGTAACACCTAAAATAATCTTTGCTTGAAGTGTGAGTTTTTTCTTTTGGTTTTCTTTTTTAAATTTTCCTGCAATTTCAACAATTGTTGCATATCCAATTCCACCCAGCACAACCAAAAACATAATTGGCAATAATACGTATGCCATTTTTGCGAAAGGTGCCAAGTTTGAAAACTCCATTCCTGCCGTCCCCAAGACGTCAAAACCAGCATTACAAAAGGCCGAAATCGACAGAAACAGCGCTTTAAAGATTCCGTTGCCCCAGCCATACGATACAATCATGCTTGGCAAAAGCAAAACAAACCCTATTCCCTCGATAATAAACACTATCATCGCAATCTTTTTGATAAGAGAAACAATACCCTGATTTGTGTCTCGATTTAAACTCTCCTGAAGCATAACACGATTTTTGTATCCCAGTCTCTTTCCTGCTGCAAGCAAAAATAGTGCTGACAAAGAAATAAACCCTATTCCACCGATTTGTATCAACAGCATAATGACAATTTGCCCAAAAAGAGAAAAGTGCACAGCCGTATCAACCACAACAAGCCCAGTTACGCAAACTGCACTTGTGCTTGTAAAGAGTGCATCTATGTATGGAAACCAGTTTCCGTCCTTTGAAGATATTGGCAAACTAAGCAATAATGAGCCCACCAAAATCAGAATAACGAAACTGATTATCACCTTTAATGGAGCATTTAATCTAGCCTTTTTGTATTCCATAACAGCAATATTATAGCATATTTACAAAAATTTTCAAACAAAAACCGGCTCACTTCAATTTTGCAGATTTTTGGCAAAAAAAGAAGAAGCCTTTGCTTCTTCAAATTATCAAACTTTTCCACCGCTTCCATAGGCGCTTCTGGTTTCTTGTGCATGTGGATTTGTCACACAATACACGCCCTGAAGAGAATATCCTTTCCATTCTTTTGGAAGTTCTCCATGTATAATTTCAAGCCTTGGAGTCTCTCCGTTTTTGCTGGACCACGACCCATCTGCTTCTTGCAAAAAGAAATGGTAATCCGTGTTTTTCCCATACTTTATGTAGAAAGCCACTTTCCATTGATTGAAGTCGGTTTTGTCTGTCAAAGAACATTCGTTTACTTCAAGCCCCGTCTTTTTTGCATAATCCAAAACTTCTTCAACAAGAGTCTTTCCCCATTTTTCTCCAAAATGCCAGAAAGGTTCTGTGTCTTTTTTCCCTATATTGTATCTTACGTAGAATTCGTTTGTAAGATTGAAAAAAGCATGTCCGAAGCAGTTTACATTTTTTGACAAATCTTCCGTCCTTTCGTTTCCGTTTTCGTCAACCAAATAGGTGTATTGATAACTTTCTCTTCCCCTGCTTGGGATATACCCCATCTGCAAAATACTGCTTATCTTTTTGAGAATTCCACCCTCTTTGAATGCTTCTTCTTTCCTTTTCTGCTCTCTTTTTGCAACTTTCATTTTCATAGCAAAAATTATATCACTTTCATTTTGTTTGTCAAGGTGTTTTTAACCCATTTCCTGTGCTGTGAATATATAACAATATGAAATCTTTATTTTCTGGTGTTGGCGTTGCTTTGGTTACGCCATTTTTAAACAATCAAATTGATTATTTTTCCATGCAAAAGTTGATAGAAAAATGTCTTGCAGAAAACGCTTCTGCAATCGTCATTCTTGCAACAACCGGTGAAGGAACAACCATAACCGACACCGAAAGGGCTTCTGTTATCAGGTTTTGCAAAAACATTGTCAAGGACAGAGCAAAACTTATTGTCGGCACTGGCAACAACGATTTTTCAAAGTGTTTTTATTTCACTCTTCAAGCAAAGAACCTTGGTGCAGACGGGGCTCTGGTTGTAACCCCTTATTACAACAAAACCACGCAGTCCGGTCTTGTGGAGTTTTACAGCCAACTTTCAGCCTTGAAATTTCCGATAATAATGTATAACGTTCCGGCACGAACTGGGCTAAATTTAGAGATTGAAACAATAAAGAAAATCGTCAGAACAAACCCGTATGTGTATGGAATCAAAGAGAGCACTTGCGACATAAACAGAATAATCAAACTGCACCAAATTTGCAAAAATAAAATTGCCATTTATTCCGGTGAAGACGAACTAAACTTTTTGTTTTATTGTCTTGGTGGAAACGGAACAATAAGCGTAACAGCAAACGCCCTTTGCAAAGAAGTTTGTGAAGTGTTTAATCTTGTAGAAAAACAAGAAGTTAAAAAGGCATACAACGCCCAAACAAAGTTGTCAAAAATCAACAATCTGTTGTTTTGCGAAACAAACCCAATCCCCATAAAATATCTGCTTTACAAAATGGGCCTTACAAAGAGTGATTCGACACGACTTCCACTTGTCCGTCTTTCAAACAAAAACAAAAAAAAGTTTGACACTATTTCTTTATAGTTTTGTGTAAAAGCCCTTTTCCTTTGTTGCAAGTTTTTTTGCCATTTCCAAGGCTCCAAGAGCAAAAATCTTTCTGGAGTGTGCAACGTGTCTTATTTCAAGCACTTCATCTTGCATAAAAAACTTTATCTCATGCGTTCCACATTCGCTTCCGACTCTAAATCCAATTGTTTCATATTTTGTGTTTGTTCCCTTTAAAATCTCTTCCAAAACCTTTGCGCTTCCACTTGGATTGTCTTTTTTGCTTTTGTGGTGATATTCTGTAAGCACTGCATCGGCTTTCAGCCGTTTGCTTGCCATTTCAACAACTTCAAAAATAACATTCATTCCCTGTGAAGAATTGTTGCATAAAAGCACAGGGACTTTTTTGGAAAGTCTTTTAAACGCATTTTTTTCTTTCTCCGAAACGTTTGTAGAAAAGCAGGCATAAGGCACTTTGTTCTTGTCCGAAAATTCAAAAAAATCTTCTCTGTTTTGACAGGTGGAAAAATCTATGATTACGTCCAC
>CAKJYB010000020.1 GCA_918241715.1 Clostridiales bacterium | reverse complement strand
GCATCGTACTCTGTTTTCATCGTTTTTGTGAGAACGCTTTTAATTTTATCCCCACCAAATTGAAAGACATTTTCAACAAAAAGTTTATACTCAAGTGGAATGTTTTCAAATCCCATAGGAAAAGCGACTCTTTCAAAATACACGTTTTTGGTCTTTGTGTCATAAGCCACACAAACATAGCCATTTTTTGTTGGCACAGGAATAGAATCCCAACCTGTTTCTGCAAATGATCTAAAGGTGTTTCTGTGTATGGTAGGTGGATTTAACAAATTTATTAAAGTAGGGTTTTCTTTATACTCTTTTTGTCTTTTTTCTTCATATTGCAACATTAGATTGATAAAATTTTCCATCTTTATTTGTCTATCTCTTCTCAACTTGTCAAATGGAACAACAATAATAAATTTTCCAAAATTCCCTTCAAAAACAGATGGGAAATTCCAGTTTTCGTCCATGGCCATTTTATATTCTTGTATATTCATAGCTCACCTTCTCTTTTTATCTTACCAAAAAACACTCTGATTGTCAATATACAATAAAAAAAGCACATCGCTGTGCTTTCTTGTTGTCTTTTTATTTTCCACCTTTATCAGTTGTTTTTGTTGTAAGGTCTGTAGGCTTCTCTTTAAAAGAACGATCAATATAATCTCTTATGAACTCTTGTGGAACATATGAAAGATGTTCTTCCAAAAATTTCATTATAAAAGATTCAACCTTAACAACTCCCTTGCTTGTTTCAACATCAACTTTTTCTGTGTTTTCTGCCAATTCCTTTCTGTAAGCAGACATCTCTTCTTCAATTCCAGAATTATAAACCTTATAAAATTTTCTCAAATCAGGATCTTTCCACACTCTGTGTTCTGGTCCAATAAGCATATAACTTGAAACAGTTCTTTCTCCCGGTGTAAGGCTCGTTTTTCTTTCATTTGGATTTAACCCAAGTGTAACCCTTCTTGTTCTTCTAAGTGATTTTCTGATAAGCGCTCTAGGAATTCCACATTCACTCTTCATAATTGCAACAAGCTCAAAAACTCCGTCAAAATCTCTTGAATATCTGTCTCTGGTGTTATTTGCTGTAACAACTTTATTTACAATTTCAGACCTTCTCAAAACATCAACAAGTGGCTCATAGTGTTTCTCAATATGATCAAGTGGAAAGCAGTTTCTGTCAATACAAGCAGTGCTGTTTTCTGTTTTCTTTCCGTCAAATTCAAATCCAGGAAGCATAAGTCTTGGAACAAAAACTTTCTTTTCGTATCTTGGCATATATCTATAATTTGCATTTTTGTATGGAACAGGCTTTCCATATTTTCCAGATGATTGCCATACAAATGCTTTTCCTTCGTGTTCGAATACCAAATAAATATCACAAAACTTTGAATAATCTACAAGCCTATGAGAGTCCAATTGCATATAGTTATCCCCTGTGATAGGCACCTGTTTTTGCTCTTGTGTTGCGTATGGTGGATAAAACAACGTCTTCTTTACATATAATCCTTTAAATATCATTTTTTATCTCCTTTAAAACTGATTCCATTATAACACACCAAAGTATTTTGTCAAGGGGCTATTTTGACTTTTTTATAATAAAAAACACACCAATCGGTGTGTCTTTTAATTCTTTTTGATTACTTTCCTGCCATTTGTTTTGCAACTTCTTCAGCAAGATTGTCATTTCTCTTTTCAAGTCCTTCGCCAAGTTCGTAACGAACAAATCTACGGATTGAAATCTTTTCTCCAATCTTAAGTGTTGCTTCTGTAACAACATCTTTGATTGTTTTGCTTGGATCTTTAACAAATGGTTGATTCATAAGACATACATCTTCATAATACTTCTTAACTCTTCCTTCAACCATTCTGTCAACGATTTGTTGTGGTTTGCCTTCGTTCAAAGCTTGAGCTCTCAAAATTTCTTTTTCTGATTCAAGTTCTGCAGGGTCAACTTCTTCTTCTCTTACATATTTTGGGTTCGCAGCTGCAATTTGCATTGCAATGTCTTTTACCAAAAGTTGGAAGTCATCACTCTTTGCAACAAAGTCTGTTTCGCAGTTAACTTCAACCAAAACACCAATTTTTCCACCCATGTGAATATATGATGCAACAAGTCCTTCTGAAGCGATTCTGCTTTGTTTCTTGTCAACAGCTTTAAGTCCCCTTTCTCTCAAAAGAACAACAGCTTTTTCAAAGTCTCCGTTTGCATCTGTAAGTGCCTTTTTGCATTCCATCATGCCAACGCCTGTTTGTGCTCTAAGTTTAGCAACATCTTGTGCAGTAAAATTCATAATAATTCTCCTTTAATTTTCAAAATTTTTAAGATTATTCTGCATCTGTTGTTTCAGCAACTTCAGCTGGTTTTTCAGCTTCTGCTTCTGCAGGTTTTTCTTCTTTCTTTGCAGCTGGTTTCTTTCTTGGTTTCTTTGCAACTTTCTTTGTTTCTTCGCCAGCTTCTGCAACTTCAGCTGTTGGTTTTGCTTGTTCAAGCAAACTTTCAAGATCAACAACTTCTTCTGCTGTTTCTTCGTCTGCTTTCTTCATTGAAACGCCTTCTCTTGCTTCGATAACAGCGTCTGCAATTGCTCCAGCAATAAGTTTTACAGAACGGATTGCATCGTCGTTTCCTGGGATAACAACATCAACGTGTGATGGATCGCAGTTTGTGTCTACCAAACTTACAACAGGAATGTGCAAAATGTTTGCTTCGTGAACGCAAATCTTTTCGTTTGTTGGGTCAACAACGAAAATAACTCCTGGAAGTTCTCTCATATCTTTGATTCCACCAAGGTTCTTTTCAAGTTTGTCTCTTTCAACTTTCAAAAGAGCAACTTCTTTCTTTGGCAACAAATCAAATTCTCCGGCTTTTTCCATTTGGTTGAGTTTGTTGAGTCTTTCGATGCTGTTTCTGATTGTCTTGAAGTTTGTAAGTGTGCCCCCAAGCCAACGTGTGTTTACATAAAACATTCCGCATCTTTCTGCTTCTTCTTTAACTGCTTCTTGAGCTTGCTTTTTTGTTCCAACAAAAAGAACACTCTTTCCTGTTGCAACAACATCTCTAACAAATGTGTATGCTTTATCCACTTGTTCTGATGTAAGTTCCAAATTAACGATATGAATATCATTTCTAGCAGCAAAAATGTATTCTTTCATTTTTGGATTCCACTTTCTGGATTGGTGTCCAAAGTGTACACCAGCTTCCAAAAGTTGTTTCATTGAAATAACTGACATAATTTTTAACCTCCTGTTTTTTTTCTTCTTCCCTGCGC
>CAKJYB010000019.1 GCA_918241715.1 Clostridiales bacterium | reverse complement strand
ATATAATATAACTGCACCTGCTAATTTAAAAAAGTTAGACCCTAATCCTGTAACAAGCCCATCTTTTTTATAATCTAATGCTGAACTTTGTATTGAATGAGCAAATCCAGTAATTGGCACTATTAAACCTGCCTTATACTTTATAACATACTTATCAAAGTCACAAAATGCTGTCATAAAACAAGCACCAGTTATTAAAACAAATAAAATAATTGATATTGCATCTGTATTTTTTATATTATAATAGTTTACTAGTAGTGCTCTAATAATCTCCGAAGCTGATCCTATAATTCCTCCAGATAAAAACGCAAGTAAAGAATGATTTAATTTTCTTGGTTTAGGTGTTGAATCATTGACTAATTTTTGATATTCAAGTTTTTCCATAAAAAACCTCCATTTTTATTATGGAGGTTTTCGTAATTATTATGCACAAATATATTCTTTTATTTTGTTTTTTGAACTTGTTACAATTCTGGATACTTTTACTTGATTAATACAAAGTAAATCTGCAACTTCTTGTTGAGAATATCCATAAAAGTATCTATAGTCTATAACTTTCTTTTCTTGCTCATTTAAATATTCTAAAGCATCAGGACTAATTCCATCTAAAGCAACTCTAAAGAATTCCTCTAAGAATTGAAGATGAACCGCAAAATTATTAACCTTTGATTCACTTCCTAGTTCATCACCTTCTAAAGTTGTAATAACATGGAATGGATTAATTCTTCCAGCTGAAGCTGTACCAACATCGATTAATCTTCCCCCTAGATTTTGTGCTAACACTTGGTATTCATTTTCTGGGTCAAGAATAAAGATTTTGCAGTTGTCGGCAGAAAGGTTTGTCAAAAGTGTCTTTGTGGCATAACTCTTACCGGAACCGGACTTACCAATAACCATCATGTTGGAGTTAACTCTTTCTCTGTCTCTCTTAAAGAAGTCAACAAACACAGGATATTCGTTGTAGCCAAGATAGAACCCATTTGGGTCAAGAAGTGAGTTTGAAATAAATGGGAATGTTGCAGCAAGTGTGCTTGTTGGGATGCCACGAAGATTTCCTTTCAAAGAGTCTCTTCTTGTAATTCCAGAACTGATAAATCCATCAACTTGCTTTGCAAAAAGTTCGGTATACTTATAGCCGTTTTGTTTCAAAAGGGCCTTAACGTCTTTCTTTGCTGCATCTTCAGCAACAATATAAGTGTTTACGTTGTAAAGTTGTTGGTTGCTATTTTTAAGCCCAGCAAGAAGTTCTCTCAACGTGTCAAGGTGGGTTTGAAGTTCAATTTGAGAAGAACTCTTTCCGGATTTTGCAAGTTTAACTTCCATTTCCATAATAGCTCTGTCGATTTGTTTTTCAGAATCCACTCTTGGAATGGCCTTAAACTTCATAACCGTTTTTGTTCTGTCCATCAAAAAAAGGTTTGCACCCCAAGCGTTTCCAACTTGAAGTGGGTAGTCTGCAATTCCATAGCACCTATAGCATCTGTCGTCCAAGAAATATCTTGCAATATTAAATCTGATTTTTGATGGTGTAACCCAGTTTTGTTGCTCTGTGATAGGGATAATTTCAAGTTCTCTTTCGTCGAAATCTTTTCCCATGTTTGCTTTCAAGAAGACCAAAAGGTCCGAACCTGTAACTCTGCTTGCATAAATTGGGTTAAGCGAAGAAGCCATGGCACTGATCATACCATCAAGCGTTGTGTCCAAAACTTCTCTGTCCTTGTCATAAACAACAAGATAGAAATGGTCTTTAAAAATCTTTGTGGCTCTGTTCATTTGTTCATAGAAAGAAACTCTTTCTTCAAAAACAGGAGCTCTGGCATCAATTTCTGCTTGAGAAATCTGTCCATCATATTGCAAGTCATACAAAACGTCATATTTGTGGTTTTCGTTGTAAATGTATCTGTCAAAAACCATTGGCTTGCTTACTTTCACAATTTCGCATGTTTGCTCTGCAGTAAGTCTTCTAAGAGCATTTGCAAAAGATTCAATAACGTTGTCTTGGTAATACTCTGTCAAAAGGGTAAAGAACATTGGTCTGATTTCCAAAACGCCGGCATAGTAAATTCCAAAGTCTATGTATTTGTCTTGATTGATGCCTTCGTAGGCAATCATCTCTTTGATGTCGGATTTTTTCTTTTCGCTGTTTCTTTCAAACTTCTTTTTCTGCACCGAATATCTCATAAGGAAAATCAGCGTAACATAAAAGCGTTCTTCATCGGCAAGTTTGAAGAACATTGAAACTGCAATGATAATCCATGCAATCGCAATCCAAATATGAAATTGGAAATTTGCCAAAAACAAAACGATGGCAATCGCAATAAAGATGAGTCCCAAAACCAAATCAAGTCCGGTAACCCCCCTGATAAATTCTGATTTAACTTTTGTCTTTCTTGGAATAACTCTAACCATAGTCCCCTCTCGTAATTTATAATACTACAAAAGGGTTTAAAAATACAAACAAAAATCGACAAAAATTATTATAAATAATTTATTCTTGAAATATTTTTCAAAAAAATCAAAAAAATAAATTTCAAAATTGCCGAAAAATGCTATTTTTGATATTTTCAGGGGTTTTGCTAATTTTTCAAAACAAAAAATAATTCATTTAATTTGTTGTGTTTTTTTACATTTTCAAAAATAGTTTTTGTAATCTTTTCTCCCTTTGAAACAACACGTTCATTATTGTAGCCAAAAACATCTTGACAGGCATATTTTCCAACATAAAAATTTGCCGACAAACTCACCTTTTCTGGTTGCAAAATTTTTGCTTCTTTTTCAACAAAAACCTTTTCTAGTTTCAATTTTTTGATGTTTTTTCTTCTTGCTCTTTTGCTCTTTAAAAAGACAAAATCGTCCCCAACTTCCAGTATGTTTTTGGCACAAATTTCTCCCTTGCATGTTGAAATTTTTATGCACCTATCACCACAAAAATCAATCCTTTCAATCCTGCCATAGATTGTCCCTTTCTCATCACACACCTGTTTTTCAAACACACTTTTTCTTTCAAAGGAAAAACTTTGAAGCGCCATTTCGCTTTCAACAAACAGACACTCTCCACACAAAACAACATCTTGAAGTGGCAAACAATATTCTGCTTCTGTTTGTTCGTCCACAACATAATAGCCCGTCTTGTTCAATTTTTCGTCAAGCATAACGTCCAGCACATAGCCGATTTGTCTCCCGTTTTGTTTGCACACAACAATTTTAGAAATATTTTCCACATCAATCTCCTTACGTTTTGTATATGTCTCAAATTTTTCTTTTAGAAACATGAGATTAAAAACGACAAATTTTTTGCAAAATCTTTTCTCTTCTCAATTTGACAAACAAAGATGTGTGTGATAGAATTATGCACAGGAGAAAAGAGATGGCAGGCAAAAAACAAAAAATTACAAAAGACATGACAATCGGTGATGTTTTAAAGAAAAACAAAAACTTGGCAGAAGTTTTTCTTGGCTTTGGAATGCACTGCATTTCTTGCCCTATAAGTCTTATGGAAACAATAGAAGAAGCAGCCATGGTTCATGATGTTGACCTTGACTTCTTGCTTAAAAAAATAAACGAAAATATATAAAAAACTGCACACGGAGTGCAGTTTTTTGGTTATTTAAGTGCAATTCTTATTGCGTTTTTTAATTTTTCTACGCCGTCTTTTTTCTTGACGGAAAACAAAATTTGATTTTCTTCAATCTCAACAGGACCAGAAAGCAAGTCATTTTTATTTAGGATAACAAGCCTGTTTTTTGTGGCTCCTATATCGTCCAAAATCTTGTTTGTGATTTCAATGTTGCGCTTATAATATTTGTCAGCAACATCAACAACATGCAAAACCAAATCTGCATCTTTCACTTCTTCAAGAGTTGCCGAAAAACTTTCAACAAGTTCATGTGGGAGTTTGCTTATAAACCCAACCGTGTCAGTCAAAAGACAAAATTCGTTGTCGCCCAAGAAAAGTCTTCTGCTTGTTGTGTCAAGTGTGGCAAAGAGTTTGTCGTCGGCATAAATGTTTTCTCTTGTCAAAAGATTGAAAATGGAACTTTTTCCTGCGTTTGTATAACCACCAAGCACAACACTCTTGATTCCATTTTTCTCTCTTAAAATCTTGTTTTGTTTTCTGCTTGCTTTGATTTTGTCGATTTCGTTTTGAAGAGTCAAAATTTCTTTTTCAAGTTTACGTCTGTCAAGTTCCAGTTTTGTTTCACCGGGGCCACGCATACCTGCACCCTTTCCACCAAAACGTCCTTGACTTCCGGTCATGGAAGAAAGCCTTGTCAAAAGATATCTGTCCTGTGCAAGTTTAACCTGAATTTTCCCTTCACTTGACCTTGCATTCAAGGCAAAAATGTCGATAATAAGCAAAATTCTGTCCAAAACTTTCACTTTAAGTTCATCAGCCAAATTTCTAAGTTGAGATCCCGTCAACTGAAAGTCCACAACAAGACAATCAATATCATTGTCTCTTATATAGTTTCTGACTTCTTCAAGTTTTCCTGTTCCCATGATTGTTCGTCTGTTAAAGGCATCAATGCTCTGCGTAAACACTTTTTCAACTTCAAGCCCAGCAGAAAAAGACAATCTACTGATTTCAGCGATTTGATAGTCCTTGTCTCTTTCGTTTTCTATTGGACAAAAGATAACTGCTCTTTCAATCTCTTCTTCCAAAACTTGATGAAGTTTGCTCATAATGCAATTATACCAAATTTCAGTTTGATTTTGCAAGCACTGATCCATCTGTGGTAGAAATAATTATGGATTTGCTTTCGTTTTTGTCGTTTAAAATTGTAAAGCACCAGAAAAAATCATCAAAATTGTTTGCTCTTTTATCCAAAATTTTTAAATAAAACTCTGCACTGCAAACCCCATGCTTTATTTCTCCGTCTATTGCCTTTTCAAAATTTTTGCATGCAATAGAAATTGCTTCTTTCCAGTTTACCCCAAAATTCTTTGATAAGTTTGCAAGACTAACACTCTCCCCTTCATAAGCAAACGCAATTTCGTCATCTGGCAAGATTTTCTTTTCAAGGTCCACCATATAAGCATTTGAAAAGGAGTTGAATTCCATGTCATACATCTTCTTTTGTCCATTTACAGAAACTTCAACAACAATCATATTTTTTACATTTTCTTCAAAAAAAGTTATACAAAAAAGCGAAAAATCCGTTTTCGGAGTCGATTTTCCGTCCATAAGATAATCTTTTTCTCTTGTGCCAACAGACAACGTCGCATAACATTTTTCATTTTCTCCAAAGAAAAAATCCTTTGTAAGTTCGGACATGTTTTCAATCACAATCTCTTCCGTTTTCTTTCCACACCCCACAAAACAAAGCACGCAAAAAAGCAAAACAATTGCCAAAAGTCTTTTCTTCATTTCTCTCTCCTTGACATCATTATCTCACACACAAAAATTTTGTCAGAAAAAGAAAAATGTAGAAAAATAAAAAAAGGCAGAAAACTTTGTAAAAAAAAGGAGTCGACGACTCCTATTTTAATTTAAACATTGTAGATGGTTTTGTTGTGGCGACATCAATTCTAAATTGTTCTCCTTCAACAAGGCCATTTTTTGACAACTTTTTTGTTATGTAGTTGAAAGCAAACTCTGGAGAGTTGTTTTCTTTGCTAAGGTGTGCAAGCACAATTTGTTTTGTTCCTGACTTTACAAGCCTTTCAATAAATTCTTCTGCTGCGTCATTTGAAAGATGTCCTTTTGGCCCTGCTATCCTAAGTTTAAGTGTAAAAGGGTATTTTTCGCAATTTTTGAGCATGTCCAAATCGTGATTTGCTTCCAAATAAATCAACGTGCTTCCTTTGACTGCTTCAAAAATCTTGTCATTTGTATGCCCCAAGTCTGTCAAAATGCTGATTTTCTTTCCATTTTCCGTCAAACTAAATCCAAAGCACTTTACGTCATGTGGAACTTCAACAGGTGAAATGATCAAATCGTTTATGGCAAAATCATCTGTAAAAATCTTTTTGTTTCTGTCTGGGATTTTGTCAAATTTGTCATAGAGCCCCTGCCAAACGTCGTTGTGAGCATAAACAGGCAAATCGTATTTTTTGCTGAAAACATTGACGCCTTTTATATGATCGCTATGCTCATGGGTCAAAACAATTGCATCAAGATCTTTTCCATCGACGCCAATCAACTTAAGCCTTTCTTGCGTTTCTTTGCAAGAGAGACCATCATCCACCAAAATACGTGAATGTTCTGTTTCAACATAAGTCAAATTGCCTTCACTGCCAGAAGATAAGTTTATAACTTTCATACCACGATATTTTACAACTTTTTGCATCCAAAGTCAATTTTTCATGCCACTATTGACTTGTTTTCCAAAATCGGTTATAATAAAAGCGAACCCAAAAGGAGAAAAATATGAAACCATATATAAAACGTTGGGGGGAATACAACTCTCTTGCAGACCAATTAGCAGAATCTCTTGACAATAATAATTCTTTTGTTTTAACAACCAAAGAGTTTTTAAAAACACTCAAAAGAATGAGAGATATTGTAAAAAGAGTCAAACCTATTCAAACAATGATAAACCTTTCGACGCAAGACCTTGCAATGCTTATTATTAAAAAAGCTGTGCAAATTACAAAATCTGATTACAACGGAAACATGAGACAATATCAGTTTGACTGCAGTGCCCTTGCACAATATTTGCTTGATTTTTCACTACATGGACTTGAATACAACAGACAAGAAGCAATAAATTCTGCTCAGTATGCAGAAGAACTTCCAAAGGCATTGTTGCAAAAAGCAATACTTTGGAGTACCCCTTCTAAAAATACTTACACACCTAAAGATTTAGAGAAAAAAGAAACACAAAGCAAAAAACAAATCAGACAAAAAGTTTTAAGAGCAATAAGAAGAAATGGTTGGAATCAGGCTGACAACACACAAGACAGAACACGTTAAAAAAAAGTAACCGATTTGGTTACTTTTTTGTTTTTAAAATATCATTTAAAAATTGGCCTGTATAACTTTCTTTTATTTTTGCAATCTCTTCTGGAGTGCCAGTTGCAACAATTGTTCCACCTTCGTCTCCACCTTCTGGCCCTATGTCAATGATATAATCTGCACATTTGATCACATCAAGGTTGTGTTCTATCACAACAACGGAATTTCCGTCTTCAACAAGGCGTTGTAAAATTGCAATAAGTTTTTTCACATCAAACATGTGCAAACCTGTTGTTGGTTCGTCCATAATATACAAAGTTTTTCCTGTGCTTTTTCTTGCAAGTTCGGTTGCAAGTTTAACTCTTTGGGCTTCTCCACCAGAAAGTGTCGTCGCTGGTTGACCAAGTTTTATATAAGAAAGTCCAACGTCATACATGGCTTGGATTTTGTTCTTTATTGATGGAATGTTCTCAAAAAACTTCAACGCTTCTTCAACATTCATGTCAAGTACATCACTGATGGTCTTTCCCTTATATTTTACTTCAAGAGTTTCTCTGTTGTATCTCTTTCCACGGCACACTTCACAAGGGACAGTTATGTCCGGCAAGAAATACATCTCAATTTCTTTCACTCCTGCACCTTCACACGCTTCACATCTTCCACCCTTGACATTGAAGCTGAATCTTCCGGAATTATACCCCTTTGCTTTTGCGTCTGGCGTTTGAGCAAACAAATCTCTTATTGCCGTAAACACTCCGGTATATGTTGCCGGATTACTGCGTGGTGTGCGACCAATTGGCGATTGATCGATATCGACAACTTTATCCACGTTTTCCATACCACGAATCACGTCATGTGCACCGGTTTCTATTTTGGAATTATATAATGCCCGCATTAACGCTGGATACAACGTATCTAATAACAAAGTCGACTTACCCGAACCCGAAACACCCGTCAGTGCGACAAACATACCCAATGGAAATTCAACATCTATATTTTTCAGGTTGTTTTCACGAGCGCCCGTAATCACAATAGACTTTCCGTTCCCAGCACGCCGTTTTTTTGGTACATCAATTTTACGCTTTCCCGACAGATATTGCCCCGTCAACGAATCTTTGCATTTAATAATTTTATCGGGCGTCCCAGCCGCAATAACATTTCCGCCATTGATACCTGCGCCACGACCAATATCCACCAAGTAATCCGCCGCCCGCATTGTATCCTCGTCATGTTCGACAACGATAACAGTATTATCTTTGTCACGCAGCATTTTTAATGTATCTAGTAATTTATCATTATCGCTTTGGTGCAAGCCGATTGACGGTTCATCCAAGACATACAAAACACCCGACAGACCGCTTCCAATTTGCGATGCCAAACGAATACGTTGTGATTCCCCCCCAGACAAAGTTCCCGCCATACGAGACAATGTCAAATATCCCAATCCAACATTTTGCAAAAATTGCAAACGACTTGTGATTTCACGCAGAATCACACGTGCAATATCATTTTCTTTTTGGGTCAAATGGTTTGGCAAATCATTGAACCAGCGCTCACTGGCGTCCACAGACATATCACAAACATCGATAATATCTGCACCATTAATCTTTACACACAGCGCCTGGATATTAAGACGCTTTCCGTGGCAAACCGGACATGGTTTTTCCGATTGATATTTAGCAATTTCTGCACGCATCATATCGGAATCAGATTCCCGCCAACGACGTTCAAGATTTGGTATTACGCCTTCGTATGGTTTTTCATACACGAATCCGTTCCAATTTATTTTGATGGCTTCGTCTCCTGTGCCATATAAAACGATATTTTTCTGTTCGGCGGTTAGTGTATGCCACGGCTTGCCCAATGGAATTTTGTATTTTCTGTGCAGCGCATCCAGCAAGTGATCATATTGGGTCAGCATGCCCCCACGTGACCACGGTGCAATTGCCCCGCCCAAAATAGATTTTGATGGATCTGGGACGACCAAATCGGGCGACATATTTAATTGCACGCCCAAACCATCGCAAGCCTGACACGCCCCCATTGGTGCATTA
>CAKJYB010000018.1 GCA_918241715.1 Clostridiales bacterium | reverse complement strand
ATTGCACAGCATGGAGTAAAGTTTGCACAAAGATTTGGACTTGAAGCAAAAGTTGCATTCTTGTCATATTCCACAAAGGGAAGTGCAAAGGGCGAAGATGTTGCAAGAGTTCGCACAGCAGCAGAAAAGTTTAGAAAGAAAGAAAAAGATGTTGTGTGTGATGGAGAAATTCAACTTGACGCAGCAATCGTTCCAAGAGTGGCACACACAAAGTGTAAAGACAGCCCACTTGCTGGTGATGCAAACGTTTTGATTTTCCCAGACATTCAGGCAGGAAACATAGGCTACAAAATTATGCAGTATTTTGGAAATTTGACTGCAATCGGGCCAATTTTGGTTGGGCTCAAAAAACCGGTCAACGACATTTCCCGTGGGGCAAGTGTTGAAGATATTGTTGTTGTAAGTGCAGTAACGGCACTTCAATGCGAAGATAAACAAGAAAAGGAGAAAGAATAATGAAAGTTTTGCTTATAAACGCAGGAAGCTCTTCACTTAAGTATCAAGTTATTGACATGAAAAATGAAAAGGTTATTGCAAAAGGAAACTGCGAAAGAGTTGGGATTGCAAACCCATTCATAACATACAAACATGATGGAAAAGAAATGAAGTTTGATGGTGCAAAAAACCATGAAGAAGCAGTAAAAAAGGTGCTTGAAATCCTTACAAACAAAGAATATGGAGTGCTTAAATCACTTGACGAAATCGAAGCTGTAGGCCATAGAGTTCTTCAAGGTGGTTGGATTTACAAAGAATCAGTGATTGTAAATGCATCAGTTTTGAAAAACTTGGAAAAACTTGTGCCAATTGGCCCACTTCACATGCCTGCAAATATTGCCGGAATCAGAGCTTGCCAGGCTGCAATGCCAAAAGTTCCACAAATTGCAACATTTGACACAGCGTTCCATGCAACAATGCCAGAAAAAGCGTATTTGTATCCAATCAGATACGAAGATTCTCAAAAATATCATATCAGAAAATATGGTTTCCACGGCTCAAGCCACAGATTTATCACACTTGAGACAGCAAAGATTTTGGGAAAACCTGTTTCAAAGACAAATTTGATTATTTGCCACCTTGGAAACGGCTCTTCACTCTCTGCAATTCAAAACGGACAAAGTGTAGATACAACAATGGGACTTACACCACTTCAAGGGCTTATGATGGGTTCTCGTTCTGGAGATGTTGATCCAACGGTTGTTCAATATCTTTGCCACAATAAAAACATGAATGTTGACGAAGCAATCACATATCTCAACAAGCAAAGTGGTCTTTTGGGAGTTTCCGGTGTTGACAGCGATATGAGAAGTGTTGAAAAGGCTGCAGCAGAAGGAAACGAAAGAGCACAACTTGCACTTGACATGCTTGTTTACAACGCAAGAAAGCATCTTGGAAGTTATTTGGCAGTTGTAAAAAATCTTGACGCCATCGTGTTTACTGGTGGTATTGGAGAAAATGGGGCAGAGCCAAGAGAAGCAATTGTTGGTGGACTTGACGACTTCGGAATTGTTCTTGACAAGAAAAAGAACAAAAACTTCAAACGTGGCGAAGTTCAACTTATTTCTTCACCAAAATCAAGAGTAAAGATCTATGTTATCCCAACAAATGAAGAATTGATGATTGCAAGAGACGCAAAAGCTCTTGTAAAAAATTTGCCAAGCAAAAAATGTGCAAAAAAAGTCAAATAAAACTTGACAAACATGTTTATTTAAGTTAAAATAAGCAAGCAAATGTAAGAAAAAACGGACTTTCCGTTTCTTAAATCCAAACTAAAAAAGGAGAATCAAAATGGCTGTTCCAAAGCATAAAGTTTCAAAAGAAAGAAGAAACACTAGAAATTCTGCAAACTTCAAAGCAGCAGCACCTACACTTGTTGAATGCCCAAAGTGTCATGAGCTCAAAGCTCCACATGCAGTATGCAAAAATTGTGGCACATACAAAAACAAGGTTGTTGTTGAAGACAAAAAGAAGAAAAACTAGTTTAAAACAAAATCTCGTCCAGACGGCCGAGATTTTTTATTGCAAAAATGTGTTTTGACACGTATTCTTTTGACTTTTCCTTATATCTTTTGATATATTTATATCATAGAATAAGGGAGAGTTATGAAGATAGTTGTTGATGCCTTTGGTGGAGATAATGCGCCTGCTTCTGTTGTGGAAGGGGCTTTTCTTGCTTTACAGAAAAGAAATGATATTGACATTATTCTCACGGGAGATGTGGAAAAACTTAAAAATCTTGTTGGAAACAGAGAACATATTGAAATTGTCGACGCAAAAGATGTCATCACAAATGACGACCAACCAACTCTTGCCATAAGACAGAAAAGAGATTCTTCTTTGGTTAGGGCTTTTGACCTTTTAAAAGAAAAAGATGACGTTGTTGGGCTTGTTTCTGCTGGAAACACCGGAGCCGTGCTTACTGGGGCAATACTTAAGATTGGAAGAATCAAAGGGATTTCCCGTCCGGCACTTTGCTCTATTATGCCAACACTTAAAGACAACGGGGTTATGGTTTGTGATAGTGGGTCAAGTGTTGACTGCAAGGTGGAACATCTCACGCAGTTTGCAATCATGGCATCGGCTTATTATTCTTGTTATACAGGTGCAGAAAAGCCAAGAGTTGCACTTCTAAATAATGGGGTTGAATCACACAAAGGAAACGAACTTACAAAAGAAGCCTATGAGAGATTTCAAACTCTTCCAATAAACTTTGTTGGAAATATTGAAGCAAGAGAAGCGATGAGTGGCGACGTTGACGTCATTGTTGCAGATGGTTTTGCAGGAAACGTGCTTTTAAAGACGACAGAAGGCGTTGCAAAAAGCATGTCAGAAATGATTAAAAAACAAGCAAAGAAAAACATCTTTACAATGATTGGTGCACTTTTGATGGGGAAGTTTAAATCCATCAAAAGAAAGATGGACATTGACAAATATGGTGGGGCTTTGTTGATTGGTTGCAAGAAATTGGTTGTAAAGACACACGGCTCTGCAAACAAAGAAAACTTCTGCAACACGATTTTGCAGGTTGCAACAATTTACGAAAACAAACTCAATGAGAAGATTGAAAAAATTGTTGTAGAAATTGCCGACAAATTGGAGAAGAACGATGATTGATAAGAAGATAGGATATTCATTTAAGGACAGAAAACTTCTTACAACAGCACTTACGCACCCATCAAAGTCAAAAGACAATTATCAACGTCTAGAATTTTTGGGCGACAGCATTCTAAACTTTTTGGTCGGGGAGTTTCTGTTTAAGCACTGCGACAAGCAGGAAGGGGAACTTACAATTTTGAGATCTCACTACGTTTCGGAAAACCATCTTGCAAAATGCTTTGACGAAATGGGACTTGCCGGAGATGTCGTTTTGGGAAAGAGCATGAACAACGAACTTACTCCAGCCATCAAAGGAGACATTGTTGAATCAATTATTGCCGGCATTTATCTTGACAGCAATATGGAGACGGCAAGGAAGTTTGTTATATCAAAACTTCATGTTGAAGGGTTTGAATCGGCAGAAGACGACAACTATAAATCACAGCTTCAAGAGCTTGTTCAGGCAAACTTTAAATGCACAATGAAGTATGAGACCAAAAAAGTTGAAGACTATTTTGAAGCAAAGTTTTTTATGGACGAAGATTTGATTGCAACCGGCTACGGCAAAGACAAAACAAAGGCAGAACAAAACTGCGCTTATGTTGCAATAAACAAGTTATTTACGGAATAAAGTTATAAAAATATAATCAAAACAGGAAGAAGTTATGTATTTTAAAAAGATCGAAATGATTGGATTTAAATCTTTTGCTGACAGAACCGTCATTGAATTCAATGGTGGTTTTACTGCAATTGTTGGTCCAAATGGTTGTGGAAAAAGTAATGTTTCAGACGCTATCAGATGGGTGCTTGGAGAACAAAGCGCCAAGTCTTTGCGTGGAGACAACATGCAAGACGTTATCTTTAAGGGAACAGAAAAGAGAAAGAGCCTTTCTTATTGTGAAGTTACCCTTACTTTTGACAACTCTGACAGATTTTTCAATATTGCTTATGACGAACTTTCTATCACAAGAAAACTCTATCGTTCTGGCGAAAGTGAATATCTTATAAACAAAAACACCTGCCGTTTGAAAGACATCACAGAACTTTTGTTTGATAGTGGTATCGGCAAGAGTGGTTATTCTGTTATCGGACAGGGCAAGGTTAGTGAAATTGTTGACGAAAAGCCAGAAGAAAGACGTGCCATGTTTGAAGAAGCTGCCGGCGTTGCAAAATTTAAGTCAAGAAAGGTTGAAGCAGAGAGAAAACTTGAAAGAACAAGAGAAAACCTTGTGCGTATTGACGACATTATTGCAGAAATTGACAGACAGATGGGGCCACTTCGTAAACAGGCAGAAGACGCAAAAAAATATTTGGAATACAAAGGGCAACTTAAGGATCTTGAAGTCAATGCTTATGTTTATCAATACGAAAACTCAAATGTTGTAAAGGGGCAAATCAAGCAGAGAATTCAGGCTTTAGAAGAAGAACTTTCTGCAAGACAAAGCGAAATTGAAAGTCTTGGAAAAGAATATGAAAGTGAAATGAACAAACTTTCTGATTATGACAAGCAAATTGCAAAACTCAATGATGAGCTTTTGCGTCTTTCTTTGGAAATTGAAAAACAAGAAGGCGACACAAAAGTTGTGAGAGAAAGAATCAACTTTACTGCAAAGGAAAATGATAGAATCAATCTTGACATAACAAATGCAAATATTGTCATTGAAGCATGCAACGAACAAGAACAAGAGAAAAACAAAGAAAAGGCAGAATTGCAGGAACGTTTGAATGTTCTTAGCACAACATACGAAAATATGTCAGACGAACACTTGAAGATTATTGATGAGATGTCTTTAAGTGAGACAGAAGCTGGACAATCCCAACAAAAAATCATTGAAACACTTGGCTCTCTTTCTGACGTAAGAAGCAGCGTTTCCAAACTTGAGACAGAAAAAGATTTGCTCATTCAAAACAAGGGGACACTTGAAAAGAATTTGCAAGATTTGACGGAAAAACTTGCTACGGCTCAAAAAGATTATGACGAATGTTTTAAAAACATCGAAACCGAAAAAGCTGAATACGAAAGGATTAAGGCAGAAAACGAAGACATCGCTGGAAGAATTTTTGTGTCTTCAAAAGACATCGAAAACTTGCAGACAGAAAGAGCAAACACAACAACACAAATTCAGGTTTATGAAAACAGAAAGAAACTTCTTTCAGAAATGCAGGCAGAATATGAAGGCTATGCATACAGCGTAAAGAAGATTTTGAAAGAAAGAGAAAGAAACATGGCCATCAACAACAAGATGGTTGGTGTTTTGGCATCTCTTATCAAAGTGCCAGCAGAGTTTGAAACGGCAATTGAAGTTGCCCTTGGAAACGCAGTTCAAAACATTGTGACTTACAACGAAGCTGGGGCAAAGGACCTTATTGCTTATTTGAAAGAAAATCAATTTGGTCGTGCAACATTCTTGCCTATCACAAGCATGAAGCGCAGAGATATGGACGAAAGTCTTGTAAAAGGAAAGAAAGGTGTGTTTGGCGTTGCAAGCAAACTTATTTCTTATGACAAGAAGATTGATAATGTCATTTCAAACCTTTTGGGTGGAACGGTTATTGTCGACAAACTTTCTACGGCTGTTGAACTTGCACAAGACAACAGATATTCGTTTAAGATTGTTACCCTTGACGGCGATGTTGTAAGCACGCAAGGCTCACTTACCGGTGGAAGCAAGAAGAATGAAGTTACAAACCTTATTTCAAGAGAAAGAGAAATTGAAACCCTTTCCGAAGAAATTGAAAGACTTGAACAAAAGAGTTATGAACTCAAAAACAAGATTGACTATTTGTCTGTTGACTTAAATGCTTCTAAATCAGCAGAAAAGAAGATTGCTTCACAGAAAAACGAAATCGAAATTAGACTTGCAACAGACCAAGAAAAACTTGAAATCATGACAAACAATCTTGATGAATTGAAAGATCAAAAGAATGTTTGCGAAATGGAGAAAAAGTCTGTTGAAAACAAACTTAATCTTATTGCACAGGAACTTTCAAAAATTGGAAGAGTCCAAAGTGCACTTAGTGGAAACAAGAAAGATGCTGACCAGATTGTAAAGGAAAGACAAGAAAGATACAATCAAATCAGAGCACAAAGAGATCAACTTGTTGCAAACATGACTTCTGTGAAAGTTGATATGGCATCTTGCGAAGCAAAGATAAAGGCTGTTGATGACGAACTTCACAGAATTATGGTTGAAAGAGACAAGCAGATGGCAAACGTTGCAAACTTTACATCTCACTTGGAAGAAAACGAAAAGTTTATTGCAAACGCAGAAGAGATGATTAGACAGAAAATTGAAAATGCAAAACCATCTGAAACGAAGAACAAACTTCAAAAAATTAGATCCGACAGAGAAAATTTGGAAAACGGAAAGGTTGAAATCTCTGCAAACATCAAGAAGATTGACGAAAATAAGACGCTTGCAATGGAAGCTGTTTCTGTTGTAAACGACAAGAAATTTAGAGAAGAAAGCAATCTCACAAAGGTTGACACAGAGCTTGAAAACATGCAAGAACGTATTTATGAAGAATACAGCTTGACATACAATGGTTGTTTGGAATTTAGAAGACCAGACTTCGAAATCAAAGAAGCACTTATTGAAATCAACAAACTCAAAAAAGAGATTTCTGCTCTTGGCTATGTAAACGTTCACGCAATTGAAGACGTTGCAACACTTCTTGACAGATACAACGAAATGTCAACTCAATCTGCCGACCTTAAGAAAGCAGAAGACGATTTGTTGAAGATTATCAAAGATTTGTCCAACGAAATGTTGACAAAATTTAATGACGAATTCAACAAAATCAACGACAGCTTTAAGATTGTGTTTAGAGAACTCTTCGGTGGTGGAAATGCAAGACTTGAACTTACGGAAGCAGAAGACCCACTTGAAGCCGGAGTTGAAATTATGGTTCAACTTCCAGGAAAGGCTGCAAACAAACTTTCTCTTCTCTCTGGTGGAGAAAAGACCTTGACGGCAATTGCACTCTTGTTTGCGATTTTGCGCTTGAAGCCACTTCCATTCTCACTTTTGGACGAAATCGAAGCTGCTCTTGACGACGCAAACATTGAAAGATTTGCTCAATATTTGAAGAGACTTTCTCAAACAACACAATTTATTGTCATCACACACAGAAAGCCTACAATGGAACTTTCTGACAGCTTGTATGGTGTTACAATGGAAGAAAAGGGTGTTTCTAAGATTGTTTCTGTCAAACTTGCTGACGCAATCAACCAAGCTGAAGCAGAATAAAGGGGATTTATGGGATTTTTTAAAAAGATTGGACAGGCACTCAAAAAGACGAAAGAAGCATTTGCAAGAAAGATTGATGCTTTGCTTTCTCATGGCGAAATTACGGACGAACTTTTTGACGACCTTGAAGATATTTTGATTTCTTGCGATATAGGTGCCAGGGCGTCTATTGAAATTGTTGAAGAACTTAGACTTGAAGCA
>CAKJYB010000017.1 GCA_918241715.1 Clostridiales bacterium | reverse complement strand
CAGGTCCACCATCAAATTTTTTGATTATGCTCTCCAAAATCTTCATGTCGATAATGTCAAGGCCAAGGTCGTCAATTTCCATCTTTGCAAGGGCTTGATCTGTGATTTCTTTTGTAATAACCCCACTGCCCAAAACTTCTGCATAATCTCTAACACGCTTTAAAAGTCTGTTTGCAATACGTGGTGTTCCCCTAGAACGTCTTGCAATATCAAGGCTTGCTTGTGGGTCTATTTTGATTTTTAAAACGCTTGCCGAACGATTTACAATAAGTTGCAATTCATCGTCAGAATACAACTCCAATCTTGCAATAACACCAAATCTGTCACGAAGTGGCCCAGTGAGCATTCCGGCACGTGTTGTTGCACCGATAAGAGTGAATGGTTGAATCTTAAGGCGCATGCTTCTTGCTGATGGCCCTTTACCTGTTACAAAGTCAAGAGCAAAGTCTTCCATCGCTGGATACAAGATTTCTTCGACATTCTTGTTGAGTCTGTGTATTTCGTCAATAAACAAAACATCATTTTTGCCAAGATTTGTGAGGATTGCAGCAAGGTCTGCAGCATGTTCGATGGCTGGCCCAGATGTAATTTTAAATTGTGATCCAAGCTCATTTGCAATTATGTGAGCCATTGTTGTTTTTCCAAGTCCTGGTGGCCCATACAAAAGCACGTGGTCAAGAGCTTCTTTTCTTGTCTTTGCAGCTTTGATAAAGACTTCAAGTCTGTCTTTGACTTTCTTTTGTCCAATATATTCGTCAAATGTGGTTGGACGAAGAGAGTTTTCAATCTCTGCATCGGTCCAATTTTTTGTGCTTGTGATAATTCTATCTTCCATATTTACCCCTAAATATTGTGTGTTATTCAATCAGTGTTGTTGCATAATATACAAAATCTTGTTATCTTCCCATATCTTTCAAAACAGCCAAAATGATTTCTTCTGCTGTTGTTTCTGCAGTTGCCTTGCTTCTTGCCAAACGATATGCTTCGTTTTTGTTGATTCCAAGATGTATAAGTGTGTCAACTGCATCATTGAGAGCCGTTTCATTATAGTTTTGGCTCATTGTTTCTGTTCCAATCTCCAACCCGGAAGCAGAAACCTTGTCTTTAAGTTCCAAACAAATCCTTTCTGCACTCTTCTTTCCAAGCCCTTTAACCTTTGACAAGAGATTTGAGTCGTCGTTTATGATTGCAACGATAAGGTCGGAAAGTCTCAACCCAGACAATATGCCAATTGCCATTTTTGGACCAATTCCTGAAACACTTATAAGTTTCATAAACATCGCCTTTTCTTCTTCTGTTGCAAAGCCATAGAGTGCAACCCCATCTTCTTTAACTTGCAAATATGTCAAAACTTTGACAACTTCTTTTTCCATTGGAAGTGAAAGAAGCGTTGTGTTTGAGACCATGAGCTCATAGCCCACACCATTTACGTCTAAAAGAAGCGTGTTTTCAAACTTTTGTTCGATGGTTCCTACCAAAAATGCTATCATATTTTTCTCCTAAATCATGTTGTCGTTTAAGTATGGATTTATTTGGCTGTGAGTTATTGCCAAGGCAAGAGCATCAGCAGCGTCATCTGGTTTTGGCACTTTTTCAAGCCCAAGAATTGTTTTTACCATAAATTGCATTTGTTTTTTGTCTGCCCTGCCGTTTCCCGTAAGCGCTTGTTTAACTTGCATTGGTGTATATTCAAAAAGCCTGTCGCAATATTTTTTTGCAGTCAGAATGATAACTCCCCTTGCTTCTGCCACAGGAATAACCGTTGTTTGATTGTGGAAGAAGAAAAGCTCTTCAATTGCCACTTCGTCCGGCTTGTATGTTTCAAACAGCACCCTAAAACCTTCTGCAATCGTCTGCAGACGTTCTGGAAACGTGTTTTCCTTTGGTGTTTCAATAACGCCATAATCGACGACATAGTTGTTTTTGTGCGTGTCGATAATTCCGTAGCCAACAATCCCATAGCCGGGGTCAATTCCTAAAATTCTCATAGTTCTATTTTAAGTAAAACATCAGATTTTGTCAAACAAAAGAGCTGGTTATAAAAAAAAGAAGACTATTCGTCTTCTTCTGGTAAATTTACGTTGTGGTAAACTTCTTGAACGTCGTCCAAATCTTCAAGAGCATCAATCATTCTTTGGAATTTTCCAAGTTGCTCTTCGTTTAAGTCAACATACAAATCTGGAACAAGTTCTGTGTCTGCAGAAACAACGTTGTAGCCCTTGTTTTGAAGTTGTTCTCTCATTTCTCCATGTTTGTTTGGTTCTGTGATAATTTCAACAACTCCATCACCTTCTTCAACGTCAACAGCGCCTGCTTCGATTGCATCAAGCATCAATGTTTCAACGTCTTGTGCACCTTCAACAATCACAACACCCTTGTTTTTGAAAAGGTAAGAAACACAGCCATTGTTTCCAAGTGCGCCACCATGTTTGTCAAATGAGTGTCTAACATCTCCTGCCGTTCTGTTTTTGTTGTCTGTCAAACATTCAACAATAACAGCAGAGCCACCAACACCATAGCCTTCGTATGTTTGTGCTTCGTAGTTTACGTTTCCAAGTTCGCCAGAAGCCTTTTTGATGGATCTTTCGATGTTGTCGTTTGGCATGTTGTTTTCTTTTGCCTTGGCAATGATATCACGAAGTTTGCTGTTTGAGTTTGGGTCTGCACCACCTTGTTTTACGCACACTGCAAGCTCTCTTCCAATCTTTGTAAAGATTTTGCCCCTTGCAGCATCTGTTTTACCTTTTTTGGCTTGAATATTATGCCATTTTGAATGTCCTGACATAGTTTTCTCCTTTAAAATTTGTTTTTGTTTAGCTCATACATAACAATTGAGCCACTTACACCAGCATTTAAACTTTCAATCCCTGCTTTCATAGGAATTCTGATTGTTTTGTAGCAAAGTGAAGCAATTTCATCACACACACCTTGCCCTTCATTTCCAACAACAACCCCAACCAAATCGTCAATCTTTGTTTCAAAGACATTTTCTCCGTTCATGTCGGTCATAATCAACTTAAGTTTGTTCTTTTTTGCATAATCGATAAATTCTTGCCTTGTCATTTCATAGACTTTGCTGTCAAAAACTGCACCGACAGAACTGCGTATGAGTTTGTCGTTTTGTTTTCTTACCGAATTTACAAGAAAGATTGTTTCAAAGCCACTTGCCTTTGCTGTTCTTATAAGCGTTCCAACATTTCCCGGGTCTTGCAATCCGTCCAAAACAAGAAAGTTTGTTTTTGGCAAAACCACATTATGTTGTGTGAGATATGCAATGCATAATACTTTCTGTGGTGTTTTTGTGTTTGAAAGTTGTTCGATTGTCCTGTCATCAACCTTGTAAACTTCACCCTTGTATGTAAATGGAAGTTGGTCAAGTGATGTAAGAACATAAATTGGTTTGATCGTGCCGTTTGCTATTGCGTCTTTGATAATTTTGACATTATCTAAAAAAAGCAAAAACTTGTCTTCGTGCTTTTGCTTTTTTAATGACGCTATAAAATTCTTGCTGGCGTCCTTCATGCCCTTAAGCCTTCTTTGCAACTTCTACAAGGTTTGCAAATGCTTCTGGTTGTCTAACTGCCATGTCAGCAAGTACTTTTCTGTTGAGTGATACGTTTGCTTTCTTAAGTCCACTTACAAATCTGCTGTAAGAAATGTCGTTAAGTCTGCAAGCTGCATTGATTCTTGTGATCCAAAGAGCTCTGAAGTCTCTCTTCTTGTGCTTTCTTCCAATATATGCATATTGGCCACTCTTCATAACTTGTTCTCTAGCTGTTCTGTAGAGTTTGCTCTTTGCGCCAAAGTAGCCTTTAGCTTCTTTCAAAATTTTTCTACGCTTTTTAACTGCGTTTACGCCTCTTTTAATTCTCATGCTGTCCTCCTAATTATTTGCAAAGCAAGGTCTTGATGTTTTCGCTGTTCTTTCCAGCAATGTAAGAACCTTTTCTAAGTTTTCTCTTGCGACTTTTGTTTTTTGCTGTCAAGAAGTGTCCCTTTCCTGGTCTAGCAAACTTTACTTTTCCTGTTGCGGTAAGTGAAAATCTCTTTTTTGCACCGCTGTGTGTCTTCATTTTAGGCATTTTTCTTTTCTCCCTTTATTTTGTTTTCTTTGGATTGATTACGACAGAAACATTTTTACCCATAATCACTGGGTCTTTTTCAATAAAACCATATTCACCAAGGTCTGCAACAAACTTCTTCACAATTTCAACGGCGTTTTGTGAATATGCCTGTTCTCTTCCACGCATACGCAATGAAACTTTAACCTTATCGCCCTCTTGAAGAATTCTTTGGGCGTTTTTAAGCTTGAAGTTGATGTGATATTCATCAATTCTCATGGAAAGTTGAATTTCCTTAATTTCGCTTATTTTTTGATTTTTTCTAAGCTCTTTTTCTTTTTTGAGTGAATCAAACTTATATTTTCCATAGTCCATAAGTTTGCAAACTGGTGGATTTCCGTTTGGATTCATCAAAACAAGGTCAAGACCTTCTTTGTCTGCAGTGTTTTGAGCTTCTGTCAAAGACAAAACTCCAAACTGCTCTCCTTCTTCTCCGATGAGTCTTACTTCTTTTGCTGTGATCTGGTCATTGATCAATAATTCTTTAAAAATGGTCGTAATCTCCTTTTATAAAAAATTGGTAGGACGCATAATCCTACCAAAAATAAAGAAAAACAATTTGTTGTTATTCAAAATTTTCTAAACCATATCAAAACGAAATTCGACAGGTGAGAAGTAGGACTTCTGCTTTCTTACGTGGCTATATTATCACACATCAAAACGCCATGTCAAGCATTTTTTTCATCTTTTTTTGTTTTTTTTCTTTCTTAACAAACAAAATACCGGGCTTTGCAATATTTTTGAAGTTTTTAAAACTATTTTTTCGGAACTTTCCACGGCGTAGGTCTTCATGACGGCCTTGCCAAAAATTGTCAAACCTGCAATAAAAGAACTGACGAAGCATGTTGTCAAAAACATGATATTTGGGTTTTGAATGTTTAAGTTTAACACCAAACTGACTCCACCTGCACCACTCAAAATGCCACAGATATCTCCCACAACGTCTCCACAAAACGAAGAAATCTTGTCTGTGTTGTTGCATAAAATCTCGGCCATTTCAAACTCTTTCTCCGATTTATGTTTTTCAAGTAGTTTTTTGTCATAAGATGCAAAAGCAATTCCAATCATGTCGAATATGCAACTGACAAAAACGAAGAAGAAAATGACAAAGACAGACAAAAAAGCAGGCAAGACCGGAAATATACTCTGCGAAATCATACCAAAAACTATTGATAGGAAAATCGAAAGTATAAACACACGTGTTGCCCACTTTAATTTGTTTTTACCCATAAAGTATTTTTATTTAGTCATCACCCGATTTATTCGTTGTGCTGCGAAGTTCGTTAATGTGTATTGTTTGCAAATCTTCTGGCAATTCTGTTGGGTTTTCCATAAACTTCTTTGCTTCAGTTATGTTTTCAAACACAACGTCTCTGACAATTGCTTCATTTGTTCCTAAAAGGAAGTAATATCCTTTTGCTTCAAGGTCTTCCGGAGCAAATGATGGAAAGCCTATACCATCCAATTGATTGATAAACTCATCTCTTGGATAGCATAATACTTCTTTTCTGTTTGATTCTGCTCTGTCTGGGAAGACATAGTACAAACCCTCTTTGTTTAAGAACAATCTGTCTGGGTTTTGTTCAAAAACATCAATTATATTAATAAATGACATAAGCAAATCTTTTTCTATAAATGTTTTGCCATGTTCAATCATTGTTTTTGAAATTGCCAATATTTCTCTTGTACTTCTTCCAAGTCTTTGTTCTGGTGGAACAACCTCAAACATCCTTTGTCTGAGCCTTTCAATTCCTGCAAGACGCTTCACAACAATCCCAATATTCATTTGAAGAGATGGTTGGTTTGCAATTTTGTATGCGTGTCTAAGGCTTTCTGGAATAATGAGTTTTCCCTCTTCCCCAAAGTTCTTGTCAACTGATGCAATTATTGAAGTGATAAATTTGATAAAACTGAAAACGGAAAGTTGACCTTTGTAGAAGTTGATTTTTGATTCAATTAGTTTTTCAAGGTCCTTTTGCGTCAATTTTGAAGGATCATCAACCCTCTTTTCGTTGTTCTCTTCTGTTAAATCATCTCGTATATTTCTTTTTTCTGGAAGAAATTTTTCTTTGTATATTTTAGAAAGGTTTGTATCTTTTGCGTCCTTTGTAAGTTCAAAAATTTTGCAGAAAGCCTGTGTGAAATCTGTGTTGTATTTTGAAATAATCTCGCATGACTGATACCATCTATTCATTTGACGCATATAAGCAACTGAGTCCAAATTATCAAAAAGCGCATCAACAACAACTGGAAGGTCATTGTAAACACTTTGAATACTTTTTACGATGTTTCTTCCAACTATTGGTTTGTAAGCAGCAAGAACTTTGTCTAGGTTTATTCCAAGCATAGTGCTTCCGTTGTCATAGATGTTTGGATTCTTGTGTCTGCATGCAGTCAAAACTCTTGTTATGATTTCTTCATAAACATCGCCAAATTCCTGTCCTTCAAGTTTTTGAACAGCCAAAACTGCGGCACTTGGTTCTTTTTCTTTTGGTTCTTCAACTTCTTCTGGCTTTGGCTCCTCTTGTCTAGGAGTCTCTGTTGTAACATCTACAGGCTTTACAGGGGTTTGTTGAACTTCAACCTTTCTCTCCATTCCGTCTATTGCATTGTGCACAAGTTCGTCAACTTCTTTAAGCTGATTTCTTGAACATCTGGTTCTTGCGTGTTCAATCATTTCTGCAGTTGCTGTGCTCAAAATCTTTTCGTTTACAAGCACAAGTTTTGCTCTTGGTTTCTTCCCTGATTTTGTTGTTGGCGCAGACGCTTTTTCCGTTTCTCCATCAATAGACATGTTTCCATTAAAGACTCTGCTTGGATGTTCTACAAGATATTTAAGATAAGGCTTTCCAGTCTTCTTTTGCTCTTGCCCAAGTCTGCAAATAAGATAGTCCAGCACTTTATAATCGCACTTGACAAAGTTTAAGTCCAAAAGACATTTTACAGCAATTTCTGGTTTGAAGTGCTTAAGCAAAACCTTTTTAAGACTTGAAAGGTTTGCAACATCTTCTGCCGTAATCTTTGCTATGGTGTTGATTTTTGTTATGTCGTCAAACAGAGCAGAAACAGCGTCTCTGATTTGTCTTGGATTTGTGATTTTTCCTTTTTTGTCTTCTTTGATGACACTTTCAACAACTTTCATATACTCTTTTTCAAAAAGAATGATGTTGTTTGGAGAACACGTCAAAATTGATGGTGTTTTTGCGATTGCTCTTGCAAGGTCAAGTTGTTGCATACCACCCTGTTTTACAAAACGTTTTTCAAGAAAATCAAGATTGCTGTCTATTGTTTCTGCAGAGAGAGTAAGAAGTGTTGGCACCTGTCTTATAATGTCCACTGGATTTGCAATATAGCTGTTTGTTTTTTCGTCAAACATCAAAAGACTGAGTGTGTCCAAAATGCTTTGTGTGTTTTGTCTTTCTGTCTTGAAAAGAAGAGTGTTGCATGATTCAAAAAGAGAAATAACTTCCTTTTCGTCAAACAAAACCATTTGATTTCCCATCACATCAAATGTGTAAGAAGAAAGGACGTTTAACGTTTCTTCAAACTTTTCTGTGTCAGCTTCGTTGAAAAGTTCGGCTTTCAAAAATTTGAATGGATCGGCGCCCATTTCTTTTAATTCTTGCAAAACAAAAAGTGCATCTTCTCTGATTTTTCTTTCATATTCAAGATAAATCTTCAAGGTTTTTTCAACAGCTGTTTTTGCAAGCATGATTGCTTTGCCCTGAGCTTCTCCTGTTATGTTTGAAAGACGTGTAAAAAAATCACTCTCAGCGTCTGTGAGTTGATATACAAGATCTTCTTTGGATTGTGTGATAATTCTGTTTACATATTCAACAATCTGTTCTTCTGAAAAGTGAAATTTGTTTTTAAAAATACCTGTAAGTTGTTCTTTTGATTTGTAGAGTCTTTCGACAAATTTTACTTCTTTCTTTTGTTCCATTTTAAAATCCCCTTATGCGCATTATAATATCATAATGTATTTTTAAAGTCAATACTAAAAAAAGAGTGTTGACTAGTCAACACCCTTTCTTGTTTTATAAGTTTTCCATAATCAAATTTGTTTCTTCAGCAATTGCAAGTTTGATTTCGTTTTCCAAATCCTTGATAGGAACAAACATTTTGTCTCCCGTTGCACGCATTGTTATTTCTGCTTCAAGGTTTGCAAGAGTTTTTGGACTTATGACAACTCTTATCGGCACACCCATAAGTTCGCTGTCTGTAAGTTTTACTCCGGCCGAAACGTTTCTGTCGTCAAACAAAACTTCTATGCCTGCTTTTGTGAGATTTCTGTAAACTTCTTCGCTGATTGCGTTTACGCTTTCATCGTCAATTCTAAGTGGACACAAATGCACTTGCCATGGAGCAATTGTGATTGGCCAAACAAGACCTTTGTCGTCTGCCTTTTCTTCAATTATGCTTGCAAGGTTTCTTCCAATTCCAATCCCATAACAACCCATGATAACATCTTTTTGTGTTCCGTCTGGTGCATTTACCTTAAGCCCCATAGAGCTTGTGTATTTTGTCCCAAGTTGGAAGATGTTTCCAATTTCAATTCCACGTGTAAGAGTGAGTGTTTCGCCACAATGTGCGCACTTTTCCCCTTCCTTTACAAGTGAAATATCGACAAATTCGGCATTTTTTACGTCTCTTGTCATGCTTACATGATTGATGTGTCTTTCAGGCTTATTTGCCCCAGTTATAAGGTTTTCAAGCCCTTCCAAAGATTTGTCATAGAAGATGTATGTCCCTTCTGGAACATTCAAGTTTAACATTCCAATATTTCCAGCAACAAGACCATATTTGTCTGTGTCAACAAAAGAGATTTCACTCTTTACAAGTTTTTTAAGTTTGCTCTCGTTGATTTCATGGTCTCCACGAAGAAAGGCAACAATAAGTTTTTGGTCGTTGTCTGATTGATAGCAAACAGCTTTTGCAGTGTGTTTTGCGTCTGTTTGAAGAAAGGCACAAACTTCTTCAATTGTGTGAGCATTTCCGGTGAACACTTCTTCAGCTTCCCCAGCCATGTTGTGGTCGTTTTCATCTTTCTGGCAAACGGCAACCTCCATATTACTGCTGTAGTGGCATTTTGGGCAGATTACAAGATAATCTTCTCCTGCATCAGTAACTGCCATGTATTCATGAGAAACCTTTCCACCCATGATTCCGTTGTCGCCTTCAACAACAACAAAGTTTTTAAAGCCCAAACGCTTATAGATTCTTATGTATGCATCATACATTTTCTTGTAGAAGCTGTCCAAATCTTCCTGTGTGTTGTGGAATGAGTAAGCGTCTTTCATTGTAAACTCTCTCACTCTGATAAGTCCACCACGTGGCCTTGCTTCATCACGGAATTTTGTTTGAATTTGATAGATCATGCAAGGCAAGTCTTCTGGAGAAGAGATGTTGTTTAAAAGCATATGAACAGCTGCTTCTTCATGCGTCATACCAAGAAGCATGTCGTGATTGTTTCTGTCTTTAAAACGCACCATTTCTTCTTTGATTGAATCGTATCTTCCACTCATCTGCCAAAGTTCTTTTGGCATAACAACTGGAAACAAAACTTCTTGTCCACCAAGATTGTCCATTTCTTCACGGATAATCTTTTGAATTTTCAAACTCACCCTTTGTGCTGGTGGAAGCAACGAAAAAATCCCAGAGCCAACTTGTTTGATATAGCCTGCTCTCAAAAGCAAAATGTGGCTTCTAAGTGTTGCCCCTGCTGGATTTTCTTTGACTCTTTTTCCAACTAGTTTGCTTAGTCTCATACTTCCTCCTCAGTGATTGTGTCAAGTTCTTTTTTGATTTTAAAGAGTTTTCCTGTTGTTTTTGAGAGTTCTTCTTGAGCAAGTTTTGCAAGTTCATTTGCTCTTTCAAAAAGCTCTTGTGTGGTCTTTAACGGAAGATTTTCCCCTTCCAATTTTGTGATGATTGATTCAAGTTCTTTTATTGCTTCTTCGTAGCTCATTTCTTCTCTCCTTTTGCAACAACAACTCCATCTGCAAAGTTTACGTCAAATGGCTTGTTTAAGTCAAGTTCTGCAAGTTTTGATTTTGCTTTTCCATCTTGTTCTATTTTAGCATATCCCAGAGCCAAAATGTCAAGTGGATTGTGTTTGTTTAGGTGTGCAAGTTTAAGTTTAAAGTCTGATTCTGCTTTTTGTGCAAGAAGTTCGATTTTTGAAGACATTTTCAAAACAACCTTTTGCAACATATCCTTTTTGTCTTGCACAATGTCGTCAACATAGGATATCAGCAAATTGATATCGTTTGTAAATTGCATATTTTGGTCGGCAATATAGGTGTCAATAAGTCTTGAAAGACGTGATGTGTCCTTTTGCAAACTGGCATAGGATTGTGTTGTGTCCTTTGTTAAAAGTTCTGCAGCTGCACTTGGCGTTGGAGCCCTTAAATCTGACACAAAGTCGATTATTGTAAAGTCGGTTTCATGTCCCACAGCAGAAATAATTGGTTTTTTGCAAGCATATGTTGCCCTTGCAACAATTTCTGTGTTGTAGGCAGAAAGGTCTTCCAAACTTCCACCACCCCTTGCAACAATCACAACGTCAACCTTGTCATAATCGGAAAAGAAGTTTATTCCATCAACAATTTCCTTTTCAGCGTCGTTGCCCTGAACTTTTGTGTCGTAAAGAACGATGTCTGTGGCACGATTTCTTCTCCAACAAACGTTTCTGATGTCTTGAATGACAGCGCCATCTTTTGATGTGACAACGCCAATTCTTTTGATTACGGCAGGCATCGGTTTTTTGTGTGCTGGGTCAAAGAGCCCTTCCTTTTCCAACTTTTCTTTCATAAGAAGAAAATTTTGATACAAAAGCCCAAGTCCGAAAGGCTCAACTTTGTTTACAACAAAATTGAATCTTCCACTCTTGGCATAAAAGTTTGGAGAGCCGGTAACAACCACCATATCTCCTTCCTTTACGTCTTGCATAATACCTGAATAAAATGCAACACATGGAAGCGAACTTTCTTCGTCTTTAAGAGAAAAATAAACAGATGTTTTTGACAAAGAAATGCCAAAAACTTCTCCAACTATTTTGATGTTATGGAGAAGTTCTTCGCTGTTAAAAATGTCTTTAACAATGTTATTAAATTTAGAAACTGAAAGTGTGTATGCTTGTGTCATCAATTTAAATTATGGCCGAAATAATTGCATTTACAAACTTTGAAGATTTGTCAGTGCTGTATGTTTTTGAAAGTTCGACGGCTTCGTTGATTGCCACTGCCTTTGGTGTGTTGCAATACAAAATTTCTGTCAAAGCCAAATATATAAGGGCCAAATCAATTTTGTAGACTCTGTTGTATTCGTACCCCTTAAGTTTTTCTTCAATTTTTGTCTTAAGTTCTTCTTTATGCGCTTCAAATGCAGATATGATTTGATCAAAAAACTCTTTGTCTTCTTCTTTTTTCAAATCAACAAAGTTTTCTTCTGAAAGTTCTTTATCCAAACTATGAAAAAGGCTTTCAAAAATCAATTTGAAAGCATTTTCTCTTGCATCTTTACGCATTTTGTGATTCCTCTTTATCACATTCAACGTTTCCTACATGAATGTTTATTTTAAGTGGTTTAAGTGCAACCATTGTTGCAAGTGAATTTCTTATGTTTTCTTGAACTCTGTAAGCAATGTCAGGAACGCTGTATCCAATGTATACGTTGATATAGACATCAATGGTAAGAGCACCATTTTCTTCAAACTTGATTTCAACACCATCATCGTTGCGCTTGAATGTTCGCTTAAGCCATGGTCTGTTGGAGTTTGTAACACTTTCAACACCACTAATCTCCTTTGCAGCAAGATTTATGATTGAAACAAGAATTTTTCTGTCAAGTGTTATTTTTCCACTGCTTGTGTCCTGTGTTTTCTTGGCCATACATTTCTCCTATTATATTAACAAGCATATTTTAGCATAAGAAAACCATTTTTGCAAACTATTCTGCTGGAATTATCACAATATTTTTTAATTCTGTGCCAAGTTGTTCTCTGACAATTGTCGAAATCTGTGCAACTTCGTTTTCTGTAAGGCTTGCACATTTTACAACAACGTTGACTTTGCTGTCTTTGATTGAAATCACACAATCAGAAAAACCTTGAAATTTGATAAGACCCTCAACGGCAAGTTCTTTTTCCATTGTTGCAATAAGAGACATCTTTGCATCTTGTGCTGACTTAACGGCTTCTTGACTTGAAGAATCGCTGTCTATGATGGCATCATAATACAAAATCTCCTGATTTCTGGTGCTTGATCTGTCGTTTCGATAACTTGTGAAATAACTTGTTGTGGTAACATTTGTGCTTGTCTGTTTTGTCGTGTTGTTTAAAACAATGTTCAAATACCCCGTAACACCCAAAAGCACAATCATAAGTGAAAGAATAATAATTTTTGTTCGTTTTTTCATAAAAATCTCCTTTTAAGACAAAATTGTAATTCTGTTTGGCTCCACATTAAGTGAAGTTTCGACTGCTTCAAGAATGCTCATTTTAACCTTGACATTTTCTGCTCCTTTGGCTACAACAACCACCCCCTTTATGCTTGGATAGATTTCTTTCTCAACAATTGGTTCGTTTGAAACAAGAATGATGGTTTGTGTTGTCATTGTCGTTTCGCTTCCACCGGAAACAATCGTCTTTGTCTCTGTGTCCGTTGCGTATTTGTAAGAAAATCCGTCTTCAAGCGTTATTATCACGTTGACCTTTGAAACGCCTGAAATGTTTGATAATACACTACTTAATTTATTCTCTAAAAACTTTACATATTCCATCGCAGAAGTGGTCTCTTGTGTCGAAACTTCTGTTTTTTTGGAATTTGATTTTTGTTTGAAGTTTGCATAATAAACCCCACACAAGACAAGCGCAACAATCACGGCCAAATAGATGTATAAGTGCTTTATCTTTTTCACCTTTTCAAACATGCTTTTTATCTTATTCACGCCACTTTACCTCCACACCATCTAAAATGTCATAATCACCCACAACATCAAGTATTATGGCTTTTGCATTCTCTATTGTTTTACTTTCTATATTTGAGTCGTATGCAATATTTCGCAAATCGGCAGTTATTGTGTATATTTCGAGTGTTTTTGCAAAGATGTTTGCACCGACGGAAATCTCAATGTTTTTAATTCCCCTTTTTGCCACCTTTAAATTCAACTCTTCGGTAAGAGTGTTCAACTTGTCTAAATTTACCTGTTCTAAATAGTCTCTTTGCAAAGATGTTTGTTCGTTTAGATAGTTTGAAAGATTGAAGTCCCTTTTAAAGAGTTTCGGAATGGGCAAAATTATCACAAGCAGAGTGATAAAGGAAAACACGACACGTATAAATTTGTTTATTTGTCCATCTGGCAAAACAAACTCCGTCATAACACTCAACAGCACAACTCCAGCAATAGACAAAAGCCAAGAAGAAACAACACTCATAATCACCTACACAAGATTTGCACTGCACATAATAAGTCCCGTCAAAACAAGATACATAAACGAAACGGCAACAAGCAGTGCAATCAACAGAGAAAGACTTTTAGAGACGGAAGAAACAAAGTTGGCAGTCTTGCTGTCTCCAAGTGGCTCTATTATGCCAGCAATAAACTTTAAAGACAGCATGTATAGCGCAATATTTATGATTGGAGAAATCACAACAAACATCAAAATCAAAAGGCCAACTCCACCAATGGCATTTTTTATCAGTGCACTGCTTGCCATAATGATTGAAAGCCCATCAGAAACATAGCCACCAACAATTGGCACATAACTTTTGATGGCATATTTTGCTGTCCGGATTGAAAGTCCATCGACCGACCCAGCAACAATCCCTTGAATGCTTATAAAGCCAAGAAAAGTTGTAAAGCAAAGCCCCATTGTCCACTTGAAAGCGCCCTGCAAGAAAGAGACAAATTTGTCAAGTTTTACGTTGTTTGAAAGGTTTCCAACAATGGAAAAAACAACAGAAAAGACAAACATGGGCAAAAGCACATAAGAAATAAGAGAAACAAACACACCACCAAGCATGCCAATTGCCGGTTGATAGATTCCTACCGAAACGCTTCCACCAAGAGCCGTAAGAAGCGTCAGAAGCACCGGAAATATCCCACTAAACACCCCATTTATCGAACTTAGAGTTGAAGACGTAAGTTTTATCACCACAGACAGAGTTGTGCCAATAATGGTCAAAATAACCCCGTATGTTATGAAGTGTATCAGATTGCCTATTGACCCCTTTGAAGTCATTGGCTTTAATGCAGAGACCATTCCACCCAAAATCGATACAGAAATAATGACAGAAATAAGTGGCAGACATTTTTTAAGTTCTCTCCAAAAGATTGAAATGACACTAGAAAAGAAACTTTGAGATTCGTCAGCATATTTGCCGGAAATGACGTAATTTAGTTTCTCTGCAAAACTTGTTGTTTTAAACAAATCTCTTGCATCTTGAGAAAGTGTGCCAAGACATGATTCTATTTCTTCAAAGTCAAGGTTTGAAATCTGTTTTTGCACCTGTTCTTCCAAATCTTTTTCAATGTCGCTTTGCCCCGTTTCAGCACGGGCATAATGTGCTTCAAAACAGCCTTTTGATATGTCAAACTTGCAATAAAATGAACTTACAAAAATGAAAGCAATCAAAAAATAAACCAGTTTTCTCTTCATGGCAACAGCTCCATAACAATCTGCAATATGCTGGTGATTATTGGAAGCGACATCGCCAAAATTATTATTTTTCCACCCAACAAAACCTTGTCTGCAAGGCTGGAATTTCCCGTATCAACGCAGATGCTTGCAGTAAATTCCGTCAAATAACCTATTCCAATAATTTTGATTATAATTGCATAGATTGAAGTGTTTATTCCTGAGATTTTGAAGATGTTTTTAAAGATGTCAAAAAAGCCGGTTAGGTACGACAAAATGTAAAAAAGAACAATCACCCCACCAACAATTGAAATCATGATTGCAAAGTCGTTTCTTATGGGTTTTATGATTATAAATGCAACACAGCTAACAAGAGCAATTCCAATTATTTTGTAAAGAGTGTCCATAAAGCCCCCTTTCAGACAAAAACAGAGAAAGAAAACATCGTTTTAAGGCTGGAAAACAAGTCCGAAATAAGTCCAACCACCATAAACAGAACAATCACAACTCCGGCAAGTGTTGCCAAAGTTGAAATGTCGTCTTTTCCACTATTTTTGAGTATTTGACCAACAACGGCAGTCAATATGCC
>CAKJYB010000016.1 GCA_918241715.1 Clostridiales bacterium | reverse complement strand
CACTCATAATATAAAACTCTCTTTTTCGTTGCTTGCCATTATTATTTTCAATCGCCCTTAAACCCGGTGCAAATCTATCAATAATAGAGTGGACCTTTGTATCAGTCAAACGCTCAGCAACTTTATAAGTCGCATATACTTGAAACGAAAACGGAATGCACTCACTCCTATTTAATGATGCCAACCTTTTATCAACATCATCAGCATATCCAATCTTCACATATTCCGGAAATGATGGGTTAGTTAAAATATAAATATATCCAGCCTCTTCCATAGCTCCTCCTCTTTTTGATTATATCATAAAGAAGCCAACATGAACAACTTTTACACAAAACTATAGCAAAAAAATGCTCAAATTTGCACTTTTTCACTTTTTATGCCCCTGTGGGCTATCTGCTTCTCTGCACTATTTTATCGAATAAATTACCCTGTCCAAAGAGGCTCAGCATCGGGCTTTGGTAATTTTTCCCCAAATTCAACCTTCTCTAAACCACCACTTTGTTTGATTTTTACAAAATTTTACAAAATTCGTTTTTGTCAGTAATTCACTATTATTTAGCAATAAAAAACCAAGAACTAAGCCTTGGTTTTGTTTTTTATTCAGCTTTCTTTTTGAGCTCTTGTCTCAATGTAATTTGTTCCTCTCCAATGAGCTGTTTTTGCTTATTGTAATATGTCGCAATCTTCTTGGCATTTACGCCATCTTTAAACATTTTTTCACACTCTCTGTTGAGTTTAAGCATCTTGCGATCGTAGGCAAGCAAAATGTTTTTTCTTGAATAATATTTTCTTATGCTTGCTGGTGCTGTCCCCTCTCTCCAAAGCAGTGAAATATATTCGTTTCTGTTCTTCGGCGTTGATTGAGCCAAAATCTTATATTTTGTTTTTGTATCCATGTTAAAGCCAACATTATTTTTTACACAAATAGGATCTGTAATCTTTCGTTTTTCTTCAACACAATCAAGTTCCAATTTTGCCCTTTCTGCATTTTTCAAACTTTCAATTACAATAATAGTTGAAAGTAAGAGCAGCGGAATAAGTAGGAGCAAAAAACCGAAGCCAGAATTTGCAATTGAAATCACTTTTGCAAAGAAATGTGCAGTCTTGGTATTACAATAAAGCCCGACAATCATGTTTTCTGAGATATACCAAGCGTCATCATCCGAATTTGAAGAACCATAGGTTTTAAACCACCTTTGTCCATTTGGATCTTCATAAACCTTTCTTATATGGTGGAAGACAAGCTTAGCGTTTGATTTTGCCGCTTCAATAATTGGTCTCTTTTGAAAGCCAAAAATTGAAACAAAATTTGTAACATATTCATTCTCTGGAATATTTTCGTTTCTTATCCACGCACAAGTGTCTATGTCAAAAGAATTATAATCTTTTGAATAAACATAAAAAGCAATCTTATCTCCTTCATGAAGAGTTTTTGCGTTAACACTCCTTACAACAACAGAGTCTCCAGGATTAAACCCACTATTGATCATGCTTCCAGTAACAACGGTCAAATTTGAATATCCTGCAAAAGTTGGACAGATATGTTGAAGCCTGCTGTTTAATCCAGAAAAACAAACAATTCCAGCAAATACAACAATCATGACACACAGAATGTCGCCAATAACAGAAAAAGTCCTTTGAAGTGGCGTTTGCTTCTTCAAAAGCTTTTCGTTTATGCGTCTTTTTCTTGTATATTTTTGTTGTAATTTTCTTGCTCTTTTGTTGATAAGTTTCTCAACGCTTTTGTCTTCTTTTACAACAACATTAACACCTTCCACGGTTTCACCTTAAACGTTGGAAATCTTTAAAACAAGTTTCCCCGTCAGCTCACTGTCAAGCAAGACGTTGTCGACTTTTATGTAAACTTCAATTATAAAATCTTCGCTTGAAGTTGACACAATTTTGTCATCAAGCAAAGGATTTTCTCCTTCTGTTCCAATTTTGTAAGTAACAATGCAATTCTGTCGTGTTGTGTCTTGAAAATCGATAGTATACGTTGTTTCTATGTTCAATTTCTGCTTAACCATAAAAACAAGCTTCAAGTAATGCTCCTCATCAATTGATTGGTTGATGGCAGATGTGCTTTTGGCAACATCCAAATCTTCCTCTTCAAATTCAACCTTTTCTTTCGAAACTCTGACTTCTCCATGTGTTGAAACTTTGTATGCAGAAACATAAACTTCTACAACACTTTTTGTTGTTGATTTTGAAGATGAAAAAACAAAAGGTACTGCAGCCCCGATTGAACCTAAAACTGCAACAATAATGCATATTATTATGATAATAAGCTTCTTTTTTTTCTTCTTTTTCTTATCTTCTTGTTCGTCCATCTTCTTGAATTACAGACCTATAAGCACAAAAGGTGGTCATATTTCGCCTTTGTCCTTAGGTTTTAAACTTTAAGTCAAATTGTTAAGCTGCTCTTTCAAGGCTCCAACTGATGTTTCCTGAGAAAGAAGCATCACTTGCAACGTTTGTAATTGTAAGAGTTAATGTATATGTTCCTGTTTGATTTGCAGCAATATTAAGTGTGTTTGCATCACCAGTTCTTGTAACAGTCATGTTTGTTGGTGTTGGATATGAGATTGTTGCAACAATAGCTGCGTTAGTGTCGTTGATGATTGTAAATGTAAACACAATTGTCTTGTGTTCTGCGGTAAGAGCAGGAATTGATGGTTGAGCAAAACCTTTTGTGTTGTGTTGTGAATCTTCTTCTCCATTAAATGTAATTGTTGTGCTTTCTGGATCGCTGTTGTCTACCAAAAAGTTTACAGGATCTGCATCTGCTCCCGTTCTTTGATAAGTAGCTGACAATCTTGCTGCTACCATTTCTGATGTATAAGTAACATCAATAGGTGTTGTTACGGAAATTTGTCTTGCTGCCAAAACTCCAACAGTAACACCGACTGCTGCACCAAACGCAATTAAAAAGGCTGCGATTGCTACAAATAATTTTGTTCTTGATTTCATATTTTCCTCCTTAGATTTTATTTCATCCCTAGGCTTAACAATATGACAATTAAACCTTTTCTCCTTTCCCTCCGAGATTTTGACAAAACCCTCAAAACTTATAACAAATTTATCAACTTGATGGCATTATCAAGGCT
>CAKJYB010000015.1 GCA_918241715.1 Clostridiales bacterium | reverse complement strand
GTCTTTAATTTTGTTCATATATACTTCAGAAACGCCCAAAACGTATGCATAAGGCAAAATCTCATAGAAAATTGTTGGATTGTCTTTTACAAGCATTTCAAGTTTGTCTTTTTCTGCCGTTTCGATGTAAGTTTTAAGTCCCCTAATTCTCCCAAGAATCTTTTTGCCTTTTTCGGTGTATGTTTCAATTTTTGTGGCAAGCAAGACTATAAGAACAGGCAAAAGGAAGATGATAAACCTTTCTCCAAGCAAGTCGTAGTAATGGTCAAATATCACAGAAAAAACTATCAAAGGTGCAAAGATTGCAATCATATCAAAAATGATGTACGCCCAAAACTTCTTCTTTCCATATTTGTATTTGTTGCTGTAAATGTTGTCAAACAGCGACACTCCTGCAATAGAAACACCTGCAAGCAAAATGGCCACAATCGTCTTTGAAGATGTTTCAAATGTTTGAATGGTTGTCTTTAAAAACAGCACAGCAATCAAAAGCGAAAGGAATGTCAAAACTGAATAATATTTTTTTGTGTTTGCAAAATCAAATTTGTCTGCATGTGCTTTTTCCACGCTTTTCTTGCACTTGTATCCTGCTTCTCCAATGTCTTCTGACCCAACTTTTGCTGGGAAGAAACTCTCTTTGTTTTTGAAAAGTGCTTTAAACAAGATTTCTTCATGTTCCTTTGCATTTGCAGGCAAGTCTTTAAGTTTTACAACTTGCAAATTCTTGCCATTTTCCACAATTCTTACAATACCTTTAGACGCCCAATACACAATCAAACTAGACAAGTCGTCCCCTGTGATTTTTCCGTCGTTTAAATAACCTGCTTCAGTCGGAGTCAAACCTTCTGGGGCTTTAAACTCAACAACATCTACAATAGGCAATTTTCTTCTTTTTGTGATTATCAAAACAACCACAACCACAGCAAGAATAACCATAGCGACAACAAAAGCTATGTCAATTGCAATCTTTCTTTGAGAAGAATAGTCAAAATAGCCATTTTTGAATGACTTAAATGCTGTTATTGCTTCGCCAAATTCAAGAGAAGCACATTTTCCTGTTATTGTGTCTCCTGATATTGTTTTGTTGGTGATTCTTGGAGAGTCAACGTTGCTTTCTCCATACTTTCCAACATAAAATTCAACATTTCCTTCGATGTCGGTTGGAAATGTTATTCTAAATGTGATGTCAGAAATTGTTGTGTCCCAACCACTTCCGATTATGTTGAAATAGAACATATCCATACTCTTGTCTCTGTCATCACCCGGGTCAAGATTGTAGCTGAAAGTGTATGTCTGTTCTCCATACACATACTCACTTTCTTCGCCAAAATAATAAACTCTAAATCCGTCTATATTATCCGTCTTTGCCAGTTGCGTGCCATCATAGAGCCTAAATTTTGAAACAGCAGCTTTTCTGCCTTTTGAAACAAGTTTGTTTTCTGTGTTATAATACTTTATCTGTTGTTTTGATGGAAGCCATCTGACAATGCCGTGTTTGTAATTGCCAACAAAGTTTGCCGTGATCGTCTCTTTGATGTCGTATGTTCCATTTTCATTTACGTCAACTTCAACATCATATTTTGTTATTTCATAACTTGTATCCCTTTCTGGTGTGTGATCCACAGAATTAAAAAGACCAAAGCAAAAAAAGATAACAATTGCCAAAATAAAAGGCAAAAAGGCGACTATAATTAAAGCGCCTTTTTTGTTTCCACTCATATTATCTCCTTATTAAAACTGAACTTTTGGAGCTTTTCTTTCTTCAGCATCAGTGATTTCGAAGAGCATCTTCTTTTCAAAATGATAACGTCTTGCAATCAAATTTGATGGAAATACTTCAATCTTTGTGTTTAAAAGTTTTACACAACCATTATAGTATTTTCTTGCAGAAGAAATTTCTGCTTCCAAACTTTGCAATTGATTTGACAAATTGATAAAGTTTGCATTTGATTTCAATTCTGGATAATTTTCCGTAACATTGAAAAGAGTTTTAAGTGTGCCAGTAAGCATGTTTTCATACTTAGATTTTTCTTCAGGTTCATTTGCAGACATACATGAATATCTTGCTCTCATAACCCCTTCAAGAGTTTCCTTTTCTTGTTTTGCAAAACCTTTTACGGTTTCAACAAGGTTTGGAATGAGATCATATCTCTTCTTCATGTAAACGTCCATTGTTGAATAACCTTCTTCAGCATTGTTTTTAAGTCTTATAAGTGCATTGTAGCAACCAATCCACCATGCAACAATTGCAATGATTGTCAAAAACAATACTCCTGCCAAAGCTAAAACCACAATAAGCCAAGTAGCCATAATATACCTCCCAACGATTTTATAATATCATAAATATTTAAATTTTCAAAACATTATTTTGCTTTTTCTTTGTTTTTTCTAACAACAAACAAGATTATTCTTGCAATCACAAAAATTGCAAATAACGCGGCAAACACAAAGAAATATTCCAAAATCACAGACTCTCCTGCAGAACTTAAAATTGATGCCCTTTCTTGCTTAAATGACACAACAACGTCTGTGTCTTTTGAAATCTCTTCAACCTTGAATGTGCCATTTTCAACCTTAACAACGTTTCCGTCAATTGTTACAAAGTCAATCTTGTAGCCTGCTTTTGGTGTTATTGTGATTTCTTTTGTTTCGCCGTAAGCAACTTTGTTGAGCACTTCAGAACTTGGAGAAATTGATCCACAAGAGCCAACGTATGTTACTGATATTTTGAAATATGCAGCTTCAAAGACAATTTCTACTTCATGATTTTTTACTATGTTTTCAATTGTGTAAAGAGCCCCCAAGCCATCAAGTTTTTCTCCATCAAGCAAAACACGTTTTACATAATAACCACTCTTGCCCTTTACTTCAAATGTGATGGTTTCGTTTCTGTCAACAAAGCACTCCTCTACATCTTGTTCGTCAACAACAACACTTCCCTTTTCTGTGGAATAAACAAACCTTACAGAAAGCGTTTCAAGTTCGGCAGAAGAAAGTGCAATTGCAACGTTTTCAGAGACATTGTTTATCTGCTTTGAGTTGTCTTCGTTTGCATTTTGTCCACCAATTTTTACGTTTGAAATCTTATAGCCGTCTTTTGCCACAACCTGAATGTTATAGTTGTTTCCACTATAGAACACAAAGCCTGCTGGATTTTCAATCTTCCAGCCGTCAACAATAACGTCATAGTCCCCTTCGCAAAGGTTAAATCCATATTGTGATGCACTGGCACTTGAAACAATAATTCTTGTTTGTGCTGTTGTGATTTGGTTTCCAAACCCATCAGTAACTTTGATTTGGAAAGTATATGAAGTTCCGTTGTTTAAATAAGTAAACTTTGCATGTTCAAATCTGCACAACACTTTATAGCAAGAGTTTGTTTCAATCTCTTGAAGAGTAATTGTTGGCTTTGCGCTGTTTGGAACAGATGTTGTCAATGTTTTTACGGCAATATTGCTTGTTGTAAGACTGAATCCCTTTACAACAAACGTCAAAACCAAATCGTCCGTTTGCGTCTTTTTGATAACTTTTTGTGTTCCAAAATCTTCTCTGATGCGCAAAGTCAAATCGTTGAAATTCGCGTTGCAACTTGTTGCAAATGTCTCTGCTGCCGTGCCGGCATAACCATAGACATTTTCAATCAAAACAGGTGAAACATGTGCACCAATTGAAGCAACATTTTGCCCCAAATACAAATCTTTTACTCCAGAAGAAGTAAAGGCGTTTCTTCCAATTGTCTCTATTTTGTGAAGTGCCATAGAAGTCAACATGCTGTCATAAGCAAAGCAGTTGTCTCCTATTGATACTATGTTGTCAATATTTACGTTTTCAAGTGCATAACATTTTTGGAAAGCAGCCTTGCCAATTGCAACAGAAGAACTTTCACAAGATATTGTTTTGATGTGGGAGTTTCCATAGAAAGCATTTTCTCCAATTTCTGTCACTGAGCTTGGCAAATTTACCACTTGCACAATGGAAGAGCTTTGGAACGCTTGTTTAGCCAACTTTTTGACCTGTTTTCCACCAATTGAGTTTGGCACATTTAAAGTTGTAAGCTCTGTTCCATAATACTTGATTGCCCCATCGTTGTCGATCACATAATTCTTTTCAATATCCATGTTTCCAACATAGTAAGTTCTTGTTGTTATCTCACTACATTGAACAACAGCATCTCCAACATAAACGTAAGCCATTGCCGTGATTCTAACTGAATCTGTAAAGTGTTTTGAAGCAGGGAAAAGGCTGTTCAACTCTCCGTCCGTTGTTGAATAATAAACCTTGAGAGTGCCGGTGTATTCTTCACTATATCCAAGAGAAAGGTCAAATGCCCCATCTTGGAATCTGTTTTCAACACTAAATGTAACACTTCCAACACTTGGGATTGCACACCCTGCAATATTTATACAACCATAACCATAATAGTTGTTTTTTGTCGCTGTGCCCATCGCATAACTTCCAGAATTGTACAAATCCTTTTTGTTTACGTTATCAACAAGCATATCATAGACATATCCTGTAAGTTCGGTTGCCGGTCTTGTTCCCGTGATTTTTGGGTTTATATACAAAAGTGCAACGCAGGCAGAAGCATGTGGAGTCGCCATTGACGTTCCACTTTCGATTTTTGTTTCATCACTTCCACCAATCCAAGCACTTCTGATTGATGTGCCCGGTGCAGAGAAGTCAACACTGCTACCAAAATTGCTGTAAGAAGAATCAAACAACAAATAACTTGTGCCATATTGCACCTGCTTAAGAGCAGAAATTGTAATTGCACAAGAAATGTTTGCAGGCTGACAATTTGAAGTGTTTTGCTTTTCGTTTCCGGCAGCAACAACTGACAATATTCCAGCGTTGTAAGCGTTTGTGATTGGTGTTGTCAAAACATTTGAACTGCCAGCTTCAAGCCCCAAACTCATATTCATAACTCTAAGTTGATATCCATCAGAAAAACTGCCGTTTTCTTGAAGACCTCTTGCATAGTTTATTGCATTTATAATTCCGGAAGAATACCCCTCTCCCTTATAGTTTAAAACTTTGAGTGGCAAAATTTTTACGGCACTTGGTGTTGCTTCTGCAATCGTTCCACTAACGTGTGTTCCGTGTCCGTTTTTGTCTTCATAGTTATAAGTTGTGCCAGAATCAGAAACATATGATTTTGCATGTGCCGTGTCAATTCTTCCAGCAAACAAATTGTGGTCTCTGTTTATTCCCGTGTCCAAAACTGCAACAATAACTTTGTTGTATTGTGATTCGTCAGTTGTTGCTCTAAGCGTGTTTAGATAAGCATTTATTCCACAATAGTCCTTAGACTGATTCCAGCCCCAAGAATTGTAGCTTGTTGACATAGCAAACACACCCGAAGATTCTGCCGTTATCTTTTCGTCATAACAAACTTCAATCCCAGAATTTTGATAAAGTTCGTATGCCCTGTCGGCATCTTCAAGATTTGAATATTGCAAAATGTATGTTCCATCAAAATAACATGACGCAACGGCCCCATTTTCGTCTATATCTTTGTATGTATTGACAATAAGTCTTGAAATTCTGTCTTCTTCTGCCCCTACACTTGATGCACTTGCCACTTCGTAGTTTGTCATAATGTCCATGTAGGCGTTGTAATAATCTTCATAGGTGTCTTCAAAACTTACAGAAGCTGTGTTTGATGTGGTTTTTGGAATTGCAAAAAATGCAACTGAAAATATAAATGCTACCAAGAGCATCACCACCCAGAATTTTCTGTTCATTCTGCTAGACGTCTTCATGCTTTTAGTATACCACAACGCTTTAAAAAAATCAATTAAAAA
>CAKJYB010000014.1 GCA_918241715.1 Clostridiales bacterium | reverse complement strand
GAAATCAGATTATTTTGGTCTTAGTAGTGTTGTAAGCCTTATTCTTGCAATCATTCCATTCACAGCTTGGATTTGTGGTGGAATCACAAGAATTATGGACGGACACATCGTTGCAGGAATCATTCGTTTGTTGTTCGGTGGATTGATTTTGTGGATTGTAGACCTTGTATTGATGATTACACAAAAACACATTTTGAGAGTTTTGAACGTTTAATCAGTTCAAAAAGAAAAAGCAGTTTCGGCTGCTTTTTTTATTAAAAAAAAGACAGACACAAACGTCCGTCTTTTCTTTTTTTTGTTTTCTTATTTTACGTCTTTTCTTGCAAAAATCCAGCAAAGAACACATGCTGCAAGACCAACAACCAAGTTGAGATAAATGCCAACGCCAGCTGTTGATGTACGTCCTGGAACAGTAACTTTGCTGCAATATACAAGAGCACCGATCAAAGCAAGAACAACAAACAAAGTGAACAATGTAAGCAAAAGGTTTGTTACAAGGCTAAGGTTTGCTTTGATCTTCAAAATTCCAAGATTTTTAAACAATACCAAAAGTCCCCACAAAACCAACAAACATGCAACAACAAGAATAACAATCAATGAGACTCTAAGCAAATCACCACTTGCGTCATTTGCAGGCCCACCTGTGATAATATCCCAAGCATTTGAACTATCTGATTCAGAGAATCCACCCATAGAGTATTTCATAAAGAGTGTCGAAATGCTCAAGAACACAAAAGCCAATGCACCTGTTGCCATTGCACAAATTGCGCCTAAAAACTTTTTCATGTTTCCCTCCTTTCAAAGACTATTTTAAACCTTTTAGAAAATATAGTCAAACAAAAAAGAGAGAACGTTTCTCTCTTTTTAGATATTTATTTTAAAACTTTATTTTTTGTGAAACATAAGCAGAAACTTCATTTATTGGAAGTCTTATTTGCTCCATTGTGTCTCTATCACGAATTGTTACAGAATTGTTTTCAAGTGTGTCAAAGTCAATTGTAACACAGAATGGTGTTCCGATTTCGTCTTCACGGCGATAACGCTTTCCGATTGATCCAGATTCGTCATAATCACACATAAAATCTTTTGCAAGAAGAGAATAAACTTCTTTTGCCTTTTCGGAAAGATTTTTTTGAAGTGGCAAAACTGCAACTTTGTATGGTGCAATTGCTGGGTGGAAATGCATAACAATTCTTGTTTCTCCACCTTCAAGAGTTTCTTCGTCATACGCTTCGCAAAGAAGAGCCAAAACAAGTCTGTCAGCACCAATAGAATATTCAATTATCGTAGGCAAAACTTTTTCATTTGTAACTGGGTCTGTGTAAAGCATGCTCTTTCCACTATATTCTTGATGTCTTGACAAATCCCAAGTGCTTCTGTGATGAATTCCGTTTAATTCTTGCCAGCCTATTGGGAAATAATATTGAATATCGCAGGCTGCTTTTGCATAGTGAGCAAGTTTGTCGTGGTCATGGAATCTAAGTTTTTCTCCGTCAAGTCCCAAATCTTCAACAAACTTCAAGGCTCTTTCCTTAAATTCTTTGTAAAGGTCAAGGGCGTTTTCGTCTTTGCAGAAGTTTTGAAGTTCCATTTGTTCGAATTCAACCGTTCTGAAAAGGAAATTTCCCGGAGTGATTTCATTTCTAAATGATTTTCCTATTTGTGCAATTGCAAAAGGAAGTTTTGCTCTGGTGGTACGTTGAACATTCAAGAAGTTTACGTATTCACCTTGAGCAGTTTCTGGACGAAGATAAACCTTGTTTGTTCCTTCTTCAGTTACACCACGGCTTGTTTCAAACATAAGATTAAATTGTCTGATTGGTGTCCAGTTGTGTTTTCCACATTTTGGGCAGTTTATTTTGTGTTCGTCAATAAAGTTTTGCATTTCTTCGTTTGTCATATTGTCCGGAACAACATTGAGATTGTGTTTTTTTGCATAATCTTCAATCAAATTGTCTGCTCTTTCTCTTGTTTTACACTCTCTGCAATCCATTTTTGGATCACTAAAACTTGCAGTGTGTCCACTTGCGTCCCAAACACGTGGATTCATTAAAATTGCGGCATCAAGACCATAGGCATTTGGGTTTTCTTGGACAAATCTTTTCCACCATGCCTTTTTTACGTTGTTTTTAAGTTCTACACCGACAGGACCAAAATCCCAAGTGTTTGCAAAACCACCATAGATATCACTTCCTGGGAAGACAAATCCACGGCCTTTGCACAGATTTAAAATTTTTTCCATTGTAACTTTTGTTTCTTTCATTTTTCTTCTCCTTTTTGCATGGATAATAAAAAAGCCCCATGCACTTATAATGCATAGGGGCGAATGTCGTTCGCTGTTCCACCCTATTTCACAAGAGTTTCTTGCCTTCATTATCGTCTTTACGCCGACAAGCGTTTGCTCAGGAGTTGCCAATTCCGTCATAGCTATATTTAGTATAAACCAAGCCTTTGAAAAAAGTCAAACAAAAATTGTTTACGCTTTAAATTTTTCCATATATTCTTCATAAGACATCTGTTTGTCAATTATGGTGTTTTCGTCAACAATATCAATAATTCTGTTTGCAGTTGTCTCAATGATTTCTTGGTCTCCAGTTGCAAACAACATGCAACCTTTAAAGTTTATCATTCCTTTGTTTAAAGAAGTTATGCTTTCCAAATCCAAGTGGTTGATTGGTTCGTCCAAAATCAAAAAGTTTCCAGATTCAAGCATAATTTTTGCAAGCATACATCTCACTCTTTCACCACCGGAAAGAACGGACACCTCTTTCAAACTTTCTTCTCCGGAGAACAACATTCTTCCAAGCCAGCTTCTTATGTATGTTTCTGATTGATCTTTGGAGTATTGTCTAAGCCAATCAACAACGCTTAGGTGGCAGTTTTCAAAAAATTCTCTGTTGTCTTGTGGAAGATAAGAAAATTTGATTGTCTTTCCAAAACGGAACGTTCCAGAATCAGCTTCTTCTTTGCCAGCCAAGATATTGAAAAGGGTGGTCAAAACTAAGCTGTTTGAAGACAAAAACGCAACCTTTTGGTCTTTTTCTATTGTAAAGGAAAGGTTTTTAAACATTCCTTTTTTGCAAAGGTTTTCAACCTTCAAAATCTCCTTTCCGATTTCTTGCTCATATCTGAAGTCGACATAAGGGTATTTTCTTGAAGATGGTTTAAAGTCTTCAAGTGTAAGTTTTTCAAGTTCTTTCTTTCTGCTTGTTGCTTGTTTTGATTTTGAAGCGTTTGCACTAAACCTTGCAATAAAGTCTTTAAGTTCTTTTGCACGTTGTTCTGCTTTTTTGTTTTGCTCCTTTGCCTGTCTTGCAAGAAGTTGACTTGTTTCATACCAGAAGTCGTAGTTTCCAAGATACATGTTTATTTCGCCAAAGTCAACATCACAGATGTGCGTGCAGACCTTATTTAAAAAGTGTCTGTTGTGGGAGACGATAATAACAATATTTTCAAAATCAAGCAAAAAGTTTTCAAGCCAACGTATTGTCTTGAAGTCAAGGTTGTTTGTTGGTTCGTCCAAGACAAGAATGTCAGGATTGCCAAAAAGTGCTTGCGCAAGCAAAACTTTGACTTTTATCTTTGAGTCAAGGTTTGACATAAGTTCGTAGTGAAGTTCTGTTCCGACACCCATATTTTGCAAAATTGTTTGGGCTTCACTTTCTGCTTCCCAACCACCAAGTTCTGCAAATTCTGTTTCAAGTTCGGCAGCTTTCAATCCATCTTCTTCAGAAAAGTCTGGCTTTGCGTAAAGCAAATCCTTTTCCTTTTGGACTTCCATAAGTCTTTTGTGTCCCAAAAGAACGGTATTTAAAACGCTTTCGTTGTCATATTTGTTTTGGTTTTGTTCCAAAACAGACATTCTCTCTCCGGGTGAGATTAAAATTTCCCCAGTGTTTGGTTCTATCTCTCCGGTCAAAATCTTCAAAAATGTAGACTTTCCTGCTCCATTTGCACCGATTATTCCGTAGCAGTTTCCTTTTGTAAACTTTAAATTTACATCTTTGTAAAGTTTTCTTCCACCAAACGCCAAGGAAACGTTGACAGCCTGTATCATTTTTACTCCTTATTTGCTTCTGTTTTCAATTTTTGATTTAAATTTCAAAATTTCTCTTTCTTTTTCTATTTTTTGTTGCTGTTTTTCGATTTTTAAATTATTTTTTTGCATTTTTAAATTATTTTTATTTATTTTTTCATTATTTTTTGCAATAAATAATGAATTTTCAATGGTATTTTTTTCTAATTTTTCGTTATTTTTCTTTTCAATAAGTTTCAATCTTTCGTTGTAATAAATGTTGTAGTTGTTTTCAAGTGTAGGCAAAACTTCCAAAAAATTGAATCCGTCTTCAAAAAACCCATCTAAAAGATCAAAGAAAATTGTGTTGATAGAACAAATTTCCATGTAAGCAGAACATTCGTCAAAAGATTCTTTTGAAAAATCTTTCAAAACAAGAGAAGTGATTTCTCTGCGCATAACCATATACACTTCAAACTTTCTTGCAAACTCTGGAGACATGTATTGCGTGTATTTTTCTTCTTTAAGAATGGTTTTGATAAGTTTCAACGTTTGATTGAAGCGCTTTTTAAGTTGATTTTTCTCTTCATACAAAAATTCTGGAAAAGACAATGCAGATGCCATTTGATTTAGATACAATCTTTCTTTGATTGTTTCTTTGTCAAATTTGAAATCTGCAGGCAAAGGATTAAACCCCGTCTTTTTGTAAAGATTTCCCAATCTTTTGTCTACCAAGTTTAGGTAGTTGTAAATTTCGTTATATGTGCTCATATTGAAATTATAAACGATTTTTGTCTTTGTGTCAACTTAAAGAAGAAACAGAAATAAATAAAAAAAATAATTAAAGATAATTAAAATTATTTATTATAAATAATTTGCTAAAAATAATTAAAAAATGTATAATTAAATTGTCGAAAAATGTAAACAATATTTTTAAGACATTTTTAGGGAATTTATTTTTATTTTTTTAAATCGGAGTTTTTATGAGAAAGGTCCTTAGTCTTTGGAAAGTAATATTGATTGTGATTGCCAGCGCAGTTGGAGTTTCAGGGGCAACAGCTCTTGGGCTTTATCTTTCTGGTTCTCTCAAAGAAAAAGTTGTCGAACCTGCCGATATGTCATTTTCACACAATGTAGTGGGAGAGGGATATTATGATGCTGAAGATGGAACTTTCAAACTTTCAAGCGACTGCAAGTTGACAATTGTTTCTTCAACCAAAGATGTGACAGAAGATGAAGTAATCCTTTCTTTTGGAAACAAACCTGCAGTAAATGGTTATGTAAGCGATGGAGTTATTAAAGTTCCTGAAAAAGTAAAAATGAATGTTCCTTTTGATGTTATTCTTGAACCCGACTACTATGAAGAATTGCACGAAACTTGGATTAAGGGAAGTGAACTTGACGGATTTTCCGTGTTGACAGCAAAGTCAGAAAACATACAACTTACAATTCAAACAGCAAAGATTGTTGTTGACGTTCCGTCTGTTTATGAAACAGGATTTGGGCTTTCAATTGAAGACGACGATGTCGTTGGTGGAGAACAAACGGCTGTTGTTGGAGCAGAGTTTAGCATAAACGAAATTTTTAAACCAGAAGGAAGCAAGTATATGTTTATGAGATCAACAGAATTGAAAGACACATTCTATTCTGTTGTTTCAGGAAGATCTGTTTCTTTTGATAACAGCACGAAAAAGTTTGTAGCAAACGAAGTTGGAACGACAACAATCAAAGGCTACACCTTTTCAAAATCATATTATCAATACAAATTTTACCAAGAAAATCAAGACTTGACAGAATATAGCCAGTTTATCTCAGTTTTGGACACTCTTGCCGAAAACAAAGACCCAAGAGTTCTTTCTGCAACAATCAACATTAAAGTTGAAGCTGTTGATGTTGATTCAGTTGACGTTGCTCAAAACGGACAAAGCTATTCTGTCTATGTTGACAAAGAATACACTCTTACAGCAAACTCAACGAAAGGGGACAAAAACCTTGGCGTATCAATTTTAGATAAAAACGGAAATTCCCTTTCTTCACTTTACGGAAAAGTTGGAATAAAAATTCCACAAGGTGTTGAAGGCTTTACAATTTCTGGTGGAAGAATTGCAAAGGTTACTGAAGATAGAATTGTTTTTGAAGATTACAATCCAAGCACAGACTATTCAAGTGCTCCAGAAGGAACATCGTATTATTTGCTTCCAAACACAAGACCTGCTGAAACGGGAGATTATTTCTGGAAGATTTCTGCTTCAAACACACTCAGCAACGTTCAACTTTTGATAAACTTCTTCTATGAAAAAGAAAATCAAATAAATATGTTCTTTGAAAGTGGAAGCGAAAAATCAATTTCCGTAAGTTTCGCATTCAGTTCAAATCAATCTGCAGCATGGAAAGACAGCCAAAACGCATTGAGGATTCAAATAGGATACGGCGAAGATGGAAAAGCAATTCCAAGCTCTGTTGATTTGGCTCAATATCTTGATGCGATAAATTCTTCAAACATTTACAAAACAATAAAATACTTCCTTTATGCAGACACAACAGAAGATGTTGACTTGACAGAAGTGTTTAGTTGCTTGCCTGCTGTTGAATACTCAAGAAATTACAAAGATGAAAAAATCACAATCGAAGGTGTTTCGACAAGGGATTCTTATAAACTCTATGAGCTTGAAAGCTCAATTTTGACAGCACTTAAAAGTTATACTGGGGCAGTTAAGGTTATAGCGGCAATAGTAAGAACTGACGTAAACAGAATTCCATATACAACAGAAGGAAAATACCAGATTATTTCTGCTGGGCGTGGAAAAGAAGTTGTTGTTGAAGGAACGTTGTCTATAACAATGATGACGGCTTCTTACAGAGTTGACACGGAAGATGAACTTATTGTTCTTGGCGAAGACGGACAATATTATATTCCATCAACAAGAATGAACGGCCTTGCTGAAAAGACAATGATTTATCTTGATTTCACATTGAGATCAGACGATATAGAATCAGATGCCGACAAGGTTGTTTTGGCTTACAACTCAGGCAAACTTAAAGTTGTGTGTTTAGATGCTACAAGAAGCGAAAGTGATTTTCAATACATCACACTTCAAAGCCTTTCCGAAAAAACGGAAGACAGAACAGAAAACACAGCAACATTTGTTGGAGAGTTTTCAATAAACAAAGATGCAGTTGAAGGAAATGGAAAAAAATTTGAAGGCATTTATGTTGGACTTCAACTTCAATTTACAGACCAAAGGGGAGACTTCTATTCTGAAACAATTTATGAAACAGAAGACGATCTCCAACAAAAAGATCACTTCTATATTTACTACCAAAATCCAACAACAATGAATGCGGCCTACGTGGAAGAGGGCTTCTTAAATGAAAACTCAATTCAAGTTGATATTTCTGCATCAGACGGAATAAGCATTTCTTGGGGAGAACAGGATATTGGAGACATCGAAGGGCTTGCAGAACTTCTTTCATACGGAATGAAAGACCAAAAGACAAACGACATTGACCCAGAAGATGGAGTTTACAGAATTTACTTTGCAGAAATAAATCAACAAGGAGATGTTGTTTCTGCAAACGGAATATTGAGTTTCAACAATGACTCAACAAAAATTCTCAACTTCAACTCAACATCATCACAAGACTATGAGACGACAAGACTTAAAGTTTCAATAAAAGACAAGGACAACCAAGACGTTGCTGTTCTTCCAGACATTTTGACGTTTAGAGTAAAAAGTGAAGGTTTGTCATACGTAAAAGGTGACGTAAGCACAGACGTAAACGAAAACGAATTGGAAAGATTGGACGGAACAAGTGAAATTGTTGTTGAAAAACTTGTAAACAAAAATGACACAATCACTTTGTCAAATCTGTTTGAAGTTTACACGGGTGAAGACGAAAAGGTTGACGAATCGTCTTATGAAGTTAAACTTGACAACACCTATCTTTCAGGGCTTTCTGACGGCGAATCTGAAAACCTTGTAAAAATGCTTATATTTAATGGTGAAGCATCTGAAATTGGAGACAAGATGTCTAAGTATGCAAACACCGAAATTACAAGCATTGGAATGACGGCTGCATTTGGAGAAAGGACGAAGATTGTGTTCAACATCACGGAAAAGGAACACGGAATTTACAAAATAACATTGAATCTTTGGTTGTTCTCAAACATTTCTTGTGAAAACAGATTTAACACTTATTACGAAAGCTACAGAGATTATTTGCAAACAAGTGAAGACAACACAAATGCAATAAGCGTGTTTGCAGGAGAAACATACGTTCTTGACACATATCTTGAGTTTGACGAAGTCAACGGGGTAAAAAAATACAATTGGTCAACAGCAGAAGTAACTCTTACGGAAGCACAGGGAACAGGAATTGTAAGCCTTTCTGGCGCAAACCTTGTAATTAAAGAAGATGTATATCAAGCAACAATCGTAACATTCACGTTGCACTATCAAGAAATTTCAACTTACGCCTTCTCAAAAACATGCACGTTGTATGTTGTTCCTAATATTGCAATTGTAAAAGAAGCAAGACCATTTATTGACATAAGTGCAATAAATGCATCAACAAAAGTTTCAAACTTCTATAAGATTGTAAAATTGACAGATTTCGTTTCATTAAACAGAACAACAGAAATAAACGGATTCTCTTATGAAAACATCACAACAAACAAATACATCTCTGTTGACGCAAATGGTGTGATTACTGCAACAACAAGACCAGAAACACTTGAATATGAAATTGGAAATCTTTATACACAAGAACTTGCATTGACGAAAAACGACGGAACAAAGATTTATGTTGATGCCGTTGTAATGGAAAATGATAAATCCAACCCTATCGTTTCAAAGAAAGGAAAGACGCAGTTTGGATTTAGTATAGGTTATTTCAGCGACAATGCAGTTGAGATGATTCAAAAGATTGTTGAAGGAGCAAAAGTTGTTTTGTATGACGGAAAATATACACTTTTGCTTGTTCAAGGAACGACATATCAGTTGTGCAGAACACCACAATTCTTGATTGTTGGCGTAAACGAAATGAGTTATATTCAATATGGCGATGGAATTTCTAGAAACAGAATTCTTTTGTCAGATGTAGACAAATATTTTGCTGACGGACAATATGTGATTGTAGAAGCCGTTGTCAGTGGAAACCTTACAATAAGGATAAGACTTGACGCAATAGCAACAAAACTTGGCGACGACTTTGTTGAATATGGAGAAGAAATCTCTGAAGATTATCTTGACTATGCAAATCTTCTTGGGGAATACGCAACACTTCAAGACAAAGACATTTATCAAGAACTTCTTGCAGGACAAGAATATACAATTGTAAATGACGGCGCAAACATTCTTTACGATTTGATTCCTTTGGACGGAGCAATTGATTTCACAAAGACTTATTATATCCAAAAAGAAGATGAGTCTTATGAAGTTGCCGAATTCTTCTACTATGATGGAGACAATGATGTTTACGTTGCAATAACATCAGAAAATTATCAAAGCGAAGAAGTTGTAAATGCTGACACATATTATGTATATGACGAAGATAACGACACTTATGTAGATGTTTATGACACAAGTGTTGGAATGATTTATCAAACACGTCATGGATTCTATATTGATTCAACAATCTTCAATCAAGCAGGAGACAACATTATAAAACTTGAAGTTGTAGAAGGAGCAGAAGGATACATTTCTGGCCTTGCAACAACAGACGGACAAACAAAACTTACATTAAAAGACCTTGTTAAAGGGCAAGAAGTTTATGTTGTATTAAAATTGAAAGTAAGCGACTTGCAAGAAAAAGTTTCGTTTAGTTGGTATTATAGAATAAAAGTTATCGGAAACTTCGACAAGGGAGAAGTTGTATATCCATATGCAACAAACACAGAATATCTTGAAACAACATCAAAATACTACCATGTTGCACCTGCAGGAGAAGGAATTGAAGATGCAACAGGAGCTTACCTTGACAAATATTATGAAATAAGTTTTGACGAAGTGTTTGGAAAAGACTCTTTGGCGGAAGGATACAAGCGTTTCAATTATGAAGGGCCAGCGTTGGCAAGAACAGAAGTAAAAGAACTTCGTGCAAATGGAGTGCTTGTTTCTGCAAGAGAAATAACTTACGAAAACCAAACATATTATGCTTACGGAAATTACCTTGTAATCGGAATTGATGAAGATGGAATGGTAATTTACCTTAAAAATGTAAACGCTGTTTACAGCATCACCCTTGAAAGAAAATACTACAACGGCGAAAACATAATGTTTGGAAGTGCAATCCAATACAATATCAAAATAAACGATTCTCCAAAGTATGTTTATGAAGTAACAAGAAAAGATGGGGAAGACACAACAGGCGAAAAACTTATTGCTAGAGACGGGAAATTTACAACAAACGTTGTTGCAGGAAGAGAACAAGTAACGTTGGAAACAAAACTTGCAATAAAATCAAATGGAACAGAGTCTTTGGTAAGAGAATACAACGCTTATGTTCTTGGTGAAACAGAATATGTAGAAGATTTTGCATACAATCCAACAACGCACAAGATCACATTTACTCCAAAAGGAACAATCACACAAAATGGAAGTTTTGAGATTGGTTTCTACGAAGCAGCATACAACGGAGAAGGGTTTAACAAAAAAGACATTTCTCTTATTGCATTTAGAATTATTGTAAATGTAGAAAGTTTCTATCAATACAATGTTCTTAAAGTAGACGAACCAATTGTTTCTGGAACAGAATACAAGTTTAAAGACATATTCAGAGTGGAAGACTCAAGATTTGTTGAAAACACAAGTGCAGAACACGACTGGACAAAGACGTATTATGTTTTGGAAGGTGAAAACTATAATGTGGTAGTGTTCTACTACAAAGATTCTGGAAACAACTTTGTTGAAACAACACAAGCTGTTGAAGGTGTTGAGACATACTATTATGGGGAAGACCACGAAGTTGTAACAAACGAAGTTATGTTGAACTTCTATATCAACAATGTTGACAAAACAAACAACACGACACTTACACTTGTCAACGGAAATACAACATACAAAGAAGAAGGAGACATAAAATACAACGATTTGTTTGTGGTATATGAAAAGAACGGAGACAAGTATATAAGGTTTGCATTTATCGAAACGGACATTGTTGCAAACGTAAAGATTCAAATAGACGACTTCTCATTTGAATTTAATCTTGGAGTTGAAAGTGCAAACGTTTACAACTTGCCAGCATCAATGATCAAGACGGATTCGACAGCAAGATATTATAGTGATGTAGAATATACATTAACATCTGATTATCTTGACAGCCTTGGTTTGTTTGTAAATCATGGCGATGATGATGAATATTTGTTTGTAAATGGAAACACAAGACTTACACAAGTAAGATTTACTCCTGAAGAATTTGAAACATCTGGAAACAATGAAGTAAAGACTTTTGACACACAATACACAATTGCTTACCAGTTTAATGAAAAAGAAATCAGCACGTTCAACTTTACATACAGATACAACGTAAGACAAAACGTATTCTTGTATGTAAATTATCCAGACCCAGACAAGACAGGCACAACAGAGACAGAGTATTATAAAGACAATTTGGGTCTTTCTGACAACGAAGAAATTTGTTTTGCAGAAAAGGCAATTTTTGCAGACGAAAACAGAATAAAAGTTGAAGACAACGAATTGGCAGTTGACGACAACAACGGAGACGAAATTACCAAAAATTGGAAAGTTGTCGTTTCAAGCGTAAACAATGCAAGAATAATTGTAAAAGACGGAACATCAAGAGACATCTCAAATGTTGGAGATTATTATACATCTGGTGTGGCCAAAGTTGTTCTTAGCCTTGTAAATACTTCAATGGACGGAAGCGTAACATTCAAAGTTTCTGTAAACAAGGTTGAAAGAGACTATACGTTTATCATAACCAAAGAAGACGTATTTGAAACAAACATAAATGCAACAAACTATTCGACAATCGGAAACACCGGAGTTCAGGCAGAAACGATTTATGCAGAAGATTTGTCAACTTATGGTGCAGAGAATCAAAACCTGTTTGAAGAAGGAAGAATTTTGAAATACAAACTTTCTTCAAACGCTACAACAAACACAAACTACTACGTAAGAATGGAAAAAGATTCCATGTTTAGTGTTGTTGTGATAAATGACAAAGAAGTCGGAATCAACAAGACAATGGATATCGGGCTTTCACTTGTTGGATATACTTACGAAGGCGTTTATGGTTCTGCAGAAGCAGCACAGACAAAGACATCGGCTTTGTTGGACGTATTTGAAACAGCACCTACAGAAACAACAAGCAGAGTTGTGTTTACCTATAGAAACGGAAAGAGTGTTGTTGGTGCAACAACAAAAGCTGTTGTTGGTGGGGTTGAATTTACAGCACTTAAACAAGAGCATTTTGAAACAGAGACTCCAGTTGTGGCAAGTTTGACACTTGTTGTTGGAGAAAATGAATATGAAAGTTCTAAGACGTATGCATTGTATTTGACATATGAGTTTACCATTGCAGGAAACTGCGATTCTGTAAAATCAGATCCAGCAATTCAAGAATTGTATGCCGGAACAGAAGTAAGTTTGTTTGAAGAAGGCGTTGCCTTTGGAATGGTAAATAAGCGCACACAAACAGCATATAGCAGACAGATGATGGAAGCATCTCAAGGAAACATCGAATTGCATATTTACGGATTTGCAGATTATAGAATTGGTGGAGATGAAGTCCTTGAAGAATATCACAGAAGATACACAATAAATCCAAGAGCCGGTGCAACAATTGACACTGACGAAGCTGGATACAACTATATCACATTGTCAGAAACTGGTTCTGGAAAAGCTACAGACTTTAGCATTCTTGCAAATGGTGCAAAAAATGACGGAAACTATATTATGATGCAAATCAAATATAGCGTTACATTTGGAGATAATCAAGTTGTGGGCGTTCCACACAACATCTTGTTTAAAGTTCTTCCAAATTCGGCTGTATATTATAGTGGAACACGTTATGGTGCAACAGAAGAGACAATACCTTATGTTGACGAAGACAACATTCTTCACATAAGAAAGTTTGCTGGTGAAACATACGATGACGAAGACAACTCTATTACGATTGAAGCAAACACCATGGAGACGATAATAAACGTAACAGACAATCAAGGAACAGATGGGAATGCCGTAAAATTGTATGCAAAAGACAGAATGAATGTAAGTTCGGACGACAATGCTCTTGTTGCATATATGTATGGAAACACTGGAGTAAGTGGAAACAACGCAAACACATTTAGCTTTGATTTGCCAGACGCAAACTATCAAGAAACAATAAACGGCAATGTGTTTAATGACTATTTGACAGGCATTTCAAGAATGGCAGAAGAATCTTCTTATGTAGGAATTGTTCTTCCAAACCTTGCAATCGGTGAAAAGTATTATTATGTTGACCTTATAAACAATTACAAATACAGAATTAGAGTTTACATTAAACTTACAGGAAACGAAAACCCAACACTTTCTATAAATGGTGGAAGCACGCTTTCAGAAGGAGAAACTTTAGGATTTGGTGCAAGCTACAGCGTTATTGCTCCACAAACAATAGATGTTAATGGTAGAGATCTTCAAGTTATTACAAGAGCTTACAACGAACACGGAACAATAAAAACTATGGAGATTGACAAAACAAAAAGCAGCAGTTTCTCACATGATGGCGCTGTTTCTATAAATGTTACAGGCGCATATGTAAGAAATGATGCTGACACAGGATACAATGTATACAATGGAGATATATTCTTTAGCGTTTCACCATCAACGACACTTACCTCTTCGTCAACAGGATGGTTGACTCTTAGTCAAGCTCCAAAAACTGTTTATGCCGGAAGCACTGGTGTAGAATTTACTCTTGCACACAAGTCTGACACAACGGCAATTCCATTCAAGTTTTTAATGGAGACAGGAACGGCAGGTATGGTTGTTGAAGATATTGTTTGGACCGAAGGGGATAATAGTTATTCTTTGGCACCAATATACACACCAGTTTCATTTGAACAACCAGAAATAAAAGGTGAAGAAGCCGGAACAACAAGACTTGCAGTGATCTCTGGAATTTCTGCAAACGGATACAAGAAGAGATGGGTAAGTTTAAGTGAACAATCTGTATTAAAATCAAGAATAACAGAGTTTACAATATCCAAAGTTGAATTCTACTATGGAGAAACAAAAGTGGCAGAAACCGGTGGAACGGGAATGTTTACGTCCAGTGAAGTATACTATTGCAAAACAGACAACACACTTGCACAAGGACAAGATTACAACAAAGACAACCACTCAATAACAATCCCAAGACTTGACGGATTCTTGTATGGAACAGGAACAAGAGTTTCTGGAATAAAAATGGTGATAACTCTTACCGATGGAACAAACGTCGGAACAATAGAAAGAGAAGTTACATTTGAAAAGAATACTATTGGAGTAACAAACATCTTCCAATCCACAGACCTTAGAGATGGCGGCGTTGTTGAACTTACCGAAAATGATCAGATAACGCAAGTAAACAACGATACTCTTGAAGTTGACCTTGAGCCTGGCGCATCAATAACTTTCAGTTTGCAAAGAGTTGAAGGAGACAGCGTTGTTGGATTAGACGGAAACAAAGTTGTTATTTCAAATACAAAGAACTATAAAGTAACAGAATATGTTGGAATAACAAGAAACTTAAAGGGGTTGACAACAAACCTTACAGCAAACTCAAGTTACCTTTGCTTGAACGTTGAACAACCAAACAGCAACGTAAAATTTAGATATAATGGAGCTGAAGTTGCTCAATCGGGCGAAGTAAGCGCAAGGAAATTCCAATACAAAACCTATAGTGCAAATGCAATTAAACTTAAGATATTTGATTCAAACGAACTTCCAGCAGTGATAACGGCAACATCTTGTGCAAAGAGAAGACTTTACTTTGTATATAAGTATAAATATGATGTTGGAGTAGAAAGGTTGTATCAATGCACACAAGAATTCTCAGTATATCCTGCATATTATGCAACAGAGCCTGTTTCTGCAGAACATATGGATACACAAGGAAACATCAGAATTCCTGTTCAAACATATTATAAGTATACAGCAGACGGAAGAAGACCATACTATGTAATTCCTTACACAATGTGGGCACAGCGCATAAAACTTATAAGCATTTCTGGAGAAGATTTGCTTTCAACCATTTCAACTCATATGCTTAAGTTTGAAATCAATGATGACATATCTGGTGGTGCAGGTGCTGCATTCATTGACGAAAACGGAAACATTTACACACATGAAACATTTGATATTGCATCTGGGACAATCACCATCAATATTGATGTAAAGATTTCCACAGCAGACGGAACATTTGAAACGACAACTTCCAACAGAATTGGTCAAGTGAGAATGTATCTTGTTCAAACAACACTTTCAAACTCACAGACAATATCGGCAGAAAGTGGAGAAATAAGACAGGCAGGAAACACAATTTACTTCCTTGAAAATGGAACTTATTACAAAGACTCTTCAGAGGCAATGATTGGAAGCGTTGTAAGCACATCTGACACCTTTGATGAAAACAATTATAAAGAAATCAATGAAGAGTTTGAATTGAGTGATATCTTTGAAGAGTATGTAAAAGATCACTTTGCAAACGCAACAAACATTCATTATCATGTGATTAAAGACAATTCAAATGTATATCATATTGACAATCTTGACACATGGAAGTTTACAAGTCTTGGAAAGCATGACCTTACAATTTATGCAACAGCAGTAACATTGAATGGGGCCACAGCAACAAACAACGGATTCAGATTTACAGCAACATTCTATTGCTATAATTCAGCAGAAGGATCAGAGCTTACTTACGTTATTGAAGAAGGTGAAGAAGTTGAGTTTGATGGGCTTACAATAAACGCAGGCGAAGACAACGAAATAGACTCAAAAACGTTTAACGAAAGTGGATATTTTGAATATGAAGTTGTAAAATATGACAATTCACAAAACACAACATCATACAAGAAATACATGATTTATGTATACAAGGCTGACAGAGAACTTTACTATAAAAAGCAAGCAACAGAAATCTTTGCATTGAGAAGACTTGACAAAGAAAATGAAGAACAAATCTCAAACTTCTATAAGGTTGGCAGTGTAGGAGCAGATTCTCCAACACAAACATTTGAAAGAACAACTCAAGAAGAAGATGTGTTCTCTGAAACAGACAACGAAAACGAAGTGTTCTATTTGGCAGATATCACAAAAGAAAGTCAACACTATTATATATTGTATAGAGTAACATATTACATTTACGGCAGTTCAAAAGGTTTTGCTTATGACATAATTCAAAAGCAAACGACAAGCGAAGAGAGTTTAAAGAAGACAATTTTAAGTCTCTACGACGAAAACTTTGATGTTGCAAATATCGGAAACTACAACGTATATAGAATTGACGAAAACAACAAACTTACAATAGTTGAGAACACCGAAAAGATAACTGCAGATATGATAGAAGAAGACTTCTTTATCAGAAAGACAAACGTTGAAACAAACAAAAACGCAATTGTAAGATATACTATATATGTATACGAAAGCGTAAAAACACTTGATATGGAAGTTCAACAAAACAACCAATATCAACTTTCAAGTCTTGACGAAGATATCCTTGGAGAAGGTGGTGGAAGAGTTGAATACTTTGTTCTCAACAGACAATTGGGAATTCTTGAAAATAGGACAGAAACAAACCTTTCAGACTTGTCAAGTCCTGTAGTGCAAGAATACTACATCAAGGTAACAACAACCGAAGGAGACGTGCAAGTTGTCAAGGCATACAAACTTCAAGTAACATTCACAAAGGCTGTTATTTAAGCAAAAAGACAATAAGAAAAAATCGGCATTTAATTGCCGATTTTTTTGTTTTAAATTTAATTCTAGAAGAAACTTCCAAACCCTGAAGAAGAAGGCTTTATAACCTTTTTATTTCTCATTTTGATATCATAGTAAACCTTTGCTGTATCAAGGCTCTTCATTGCGCCAATCGTTTGTTCTGCTTCTTTCTTATAGAAGAATGGAACTTGGTCATTTCTTGTTCCTTTAAGTTTCATTGGGTTGTATCTGAAGAGTTTTACAACCATTGTACCGAATGGAATTTGTCCAAGTTCGTAAGAAGTGATAAGGGCACGGGTTGTTCTTTGAACGCTTGTGTTTGTTGTCTTGGAGTCTTTGTCGTCCTTTTCGTTTTTGGACGTGCTCTTTTCTTCGTGAATCAACTGAACTTCACCACACATCTTGGAGAAGTCGTCTCTTGTCTTTTGGTCGTCTGTTCCAAGATAAATTTGAGAGTTGAAGTTTCCGATAATGGTTTTTGCAGCATCTGCGCCATATTTTGTTTCAATCTGCGTGTAAGACTGAACAACGGCTTCATATAAAATGTTTCTACCACGGGAAACGGTAATCATGCTGTCAAATTTTGGAATTGGTGGCATGTTTCCGAATTCGTCCAAAATGAAGTAAACGTGCTTTGGAAGTTTTCCACCATGATAAGAGTTTGCTTTGTCAACAAGACGTTTGTAAAGTTGAGAGATGCACAATGTTGCAAGGGTATAACGTTCTTCTCTATCATCTGGAATAACAAGGTAAATTGCTGTAGGTTTGTCGGTGAAGGTGTCAAAGTTTATGTCGCTTTCTGAAGTAAGGTAAGAAATACCAATATCATTCATGAAAGAAATTTTACCATTCAAAACACCGATATATGATTTTGTTGTATTTGGTGCGTTGTTAATAACAGCTGATGTAAGGTTTGGAACAACACTTGTTGCTTCGTCACGTCCTTGAAGAAGATATTTTCTGACCGTTTCAAATGGTGCGTCAGCATCTGGATCACGGAATGTTGCAATTTTGTAAAGGTTGTAGAAGTTGAATTTATCTTTTGTCATTCCAAGTTCTGGGTCCATACTATCTTCAAGCATGGCAAGGGCACAACCATAAAGGAAGTCTTGTGCACCTTCTTCCCATGTTGGGTCGTTGGAGCCTTTTGTTTTTGGTGCAACCGTGTTGCAGATTTCTTTAAGTTCGCTTTGTGCCAAGTCGCAATAGATTTGTTCTTGACTTAGAACGGCAACTCTTACAGCGTCTTCTGTTGGGTAAGCAACGCCTTCAAAACCAAACCATTCTTCGCCATATCTTTCACCAGGAATTGTTTTGTATCCAACGCTTTCTGGTCTTGCTCCGTTTGTGCAACGTTTTACGTTGTGTTTGCAGTTTTTACCTTTGTGATAAAGTTCAAAGGCGTGTTCCATAGGGTTCCATCTTGTTGAAGAGAATGGATCACGCAAGTCAAATTTTATAACTCTGTATCCTTCGTCTTCCAAAATTCTGCTTGTCTTTGTGTAAAGTTCGCCCTTAGGGTCTGAGATAACCATACATGGTTTTTCTCCAGAGTGTGCATAAATTCTGATTGTTGGAACAAACACGATACTTGTTTTACCAGAACCGGTGGTACCAATAACCAAGCAGTGATATTCGTCTTTCATTGCGATATGGTATTTTCCACCTTCCATGCAACTTCTAAACACAATACCAGTGTTTTTAAGAGAAGGAAGCCCGGACCATGTGGTTGCAATCAAACCAAATTGGTCTTTAATGTCTTCTGGGAGCAACCATTTTGCATCGTAGGACAAATCCATTTCTTCACCGGAAGAAGTTTTACCTGTTGTTTCTGCACCCATTTTCTTCTTTGGTTTTTTAAAGAAAAGAGAAAGAAGAGCAAGTCCTGCACCTGCAGCAGCACCGAAGTATGCCCAGTCAATTGTAAGACATTTTACAATATCACCTTTTACTTCATTGTCAACAAAGTAAGCAAGGGCAGCTCCGACAACGTAGCCTACAACGGCAAGAATAATTAGACGTAAGATAAAAGATTTTGCTTTGCTTTTTGCCATTTTTTAAACTCCTTATAAAGGTATTTTAACCACAAAAGAAAAAAAAAGCAAGTTAAATATGTTTTTTGTATCAAAATTATATATTATATCTATATACTTATAGCCTTGACATACAAAAACAATTGGTGCTAGAATTGAGAAAGAAAAGACGCTTTCGTAACTCAACTGGATAGAGTGCTTGGCTTCGAACCAAGAAGTTGCGGGTTCAAATCCTGCCGAAAGCACCAAAAAAAGACAGGGAAGTATTCTCTGTTTTTTTATTAACAATTGAAACAAAAAACCAAAAAAAAGACATTTGGAGAAAATTTCAGCAAAAAATTGAAAAAAATCCCAAAAATTTTTGTGGCTCTTTTGGTGGATCCCAAGGCAGTTGATTATGTTTCAATAACAATAGTCAATTTTGCAAAAAAATTGTCAAAAATTTTCTTGACAAGACGTTTTTTATTGTTTTATTATAGGAGTAGCGAACACAAGTTGTGGGGTCAAAGAAAACATCTTCACACTATATATTGTGTTTAAGCGAATAACAACCAAAGGAGAAACTTATGATTAAATCGGTGATTAAAAGAGACGGAAGAGTGGTGGATTATGACATTACAAAGATTGAAAATGCCATCACAAAAGCAATGCTTGAGCTTGGTTATGGAGACATCAAAGACGTAAAAAAGATGGCAAAGTTGACAGAACTTTATCTTACAGAAAAATTTGATAAGCAAGTTCCATCAGTTGAAGATGTTCAAGACATTGTTGAAAAGGTGTTGATGAAAAACGGCTATGAAGATGTTGCAAAGGCATACATTCTTTATAGAAGAGAGCACGAAAAAATCAGAAACATCAAAGAGACTCTTTTAGATTACAAAGAGACGGTTGACAAATACCTTAAACTTTCTGACTGGAGAGTTAAAGAAAATTCAACGGTTACATATTCTGTAGGTGGTCTTATTTTGTCAAACTCTGGGGCAATAACAGCAAACTACTGGCTCAACGAAGTTTATGACAAAGAAATTGGTGATGCACATAAGAATGCAGACATTCACATTCACGACCTTTCAATGCTTACAGGTTATTGTGCAGGTTGGTCTTTGAAACAACTTATTCAAGAAGGTTTGGGTGGAATTCCTGGAAAAATCACAAGCTCTCCAGCAAATCACCTTTCTACACTTTGCAACCAAATGGTAAACTTTTTGGGGATTATGCAAAACGAATGGGCTGGAGCACAGGCATTTTCTTCCTTTGATACATATCTTGCTCCATTTGTTAAAGTTGACAATTTGACTTACAAACAAGTAAAACAATGTATTCAATCATTTGTTTATGGGGTAAACACACCATCACGTTGGGGAACACAAGCACCATTTACAAACATTACACTTGACTGGGTTGTTCCTGCTGACCTTGCAGAACTCAACTGCATTGTAGGTGGAAGAGAAATGGATTTCAAATATAAAGATTGTGTAAAAGAAATGGCAATGATCAACAAGGCTTTCATTGAAATCATGATTGAGGGGGACGCAAACGGACGTGGATTCCAATACCCAATTCCAACATATTCAATCACAAGAAACTTTGACTGGTCAGAGACAGAAAACAACAAACTTTTGTTTGAAATGACAACAAAATACGGCACACCATATTTTTCAAACTACATAAATTCTGATATGGAGCCAAGCGACGTAAGAAGCATGTGTTGCAGACTTCGTTTGGACCTTAGAGAACTCAGAAAGAAATCTGGTGGATTCTTCGGCTCTGGAGAAAGCACAGGATCAGTCGGTGTTGTTACAATAAACATGCCAAGAATTGCATATCTTTCAAAGACAGAAGACGAATTTTTTGAAAGACTTACACACATGATGGACGTTGCTGCAAGAAGCTTGAAAGTAAAACGTGATACAATCACAAAACTTCTAGAAGCAGGGCTTTATCCTTACACAAAGCGTTATTTGGGAACATTCAACAACCACTTCTCAACAATTGGTCTTGTTGGAATGAACGAAGCATGCTTAAATGCAAATTGGATTAGAAAAGATCTCACAAACGAAGAAGCACAAAGATTTACAAAGAAAGTTTTAAACTTTATGAGAGAAAAACTTTCTGACTATCAAGAAATGTATGGCGATTTGTACAACTTGGAAGCAACTCCTGCAGAATCAACAGCATTCCGTCTTGCAAAACATGACAGAAAGCGTTATCCAGACATTATCACAGCAACAGGAAACGACGATGCTCCATATTATACAAACTCAAGCCATTTGCCTGTTGGCTACACAGAAGACATCTTCAAGGCTCTTGACGTTCAGGACGAACTGCAAACACTCTACACTTCAGGAACGGTTTTCCATGCTTTCTTGGGACAAAAACTTGACGACTGGAAAGCCACAATGAATCTTGTAAGAAAAATTGCAGAAAACTATCGTCTTCCATATTATACAATAAGCCCAACATATTCTGTTTGTGCAACTCATGGATACATAACAGGCGAACAATACACCTGCCCAGAATGTGGAGCAAAAACTGAAGTTTACAGCAGAATTACAGGATATTATCGTCCAATTCAAAACTGGAACGACGGAAAGGCTCAAGAATTTAAAGAAAGAAAAGAATATGATATTGAACATTCACATCTTTGCAGACACGGATGCGAAAAGAAAGAAGAAAAGAAAGAAGAAGTTTGCGATTGCAAAAAACCACTTCTTTTCACAACTCCAACTTGCCCAAACTGCAAGATGGCAAAAATGCTCTTAGAAAAAGCAGGTGTTGACTTTGAAGTTGTTGATGCAACACAAAACACAGAACTTGCAAAAAAACTTAATGTTACAAAAGCTCCAACAATGTTTGTTAAAGTAAGGGGCAAAGAAACAAGACTTGAAAATGTTTCTGACATCAAAAAATACATCGAAGGAAGACAATAATCAATGTTTGACATAATTGTTATTGGAAGTGGAATGGCAGGTATGACATCTGCCATTTACGCTTTAAGAGAGAAAAAAAGTGTTTTGGTGATTGAAAAAGAGTCCATTGGTGGACAAATCACACAATCTCCAAACGTCCAAAACTACCCATCTTTTTCTCAAATTTCTGGGAATGAGCTTGCCGACAAAACTTTTGAACAAATGTCGGCACTTGGAGCAGAGTTTGAAGTTGAAAATGTGGAAAAAATTGAAAAGGTTGGAGACAGGTTTGTTGTAAAAACAGACTATGCTTCACACGAAGCAAAAGCCGTGATTATTGCATCTGGACTCAAACACAGAACGCTTGGACTTGAAAACGAAGACAGGTTTGTTGGAAAGGGGGTCTATTATTGTGCAATTTGCGACGGACCATTTTATGCAGGAAAAGAAGTTTCTGTGATTGGTGGTGGAAATAGTGGAATGCAATTTGCAATTATGCTTGCAAATTATTGTTCAAAAGTCAACATTTTTGTTTCCGGAAACAAGTTTTCTGGAGAAAAAGCCCTTGAAGAGAAGATTTTGCAGAAAAAAAACATACAAGCCTTTTATGGTTGTAGGTCAACAAAACTCAACGGAAAAGACTCTCTTGAGAGTATAACGTTTAGAAAGACAGACGGCACAGAATTCGAACACAAAACAAACGCCGTTTTTGTTGCTGTTGGACAAATTCCAAACAACAAAATTTTTAAAAATCTTGTTGAAATTGACGAACGTGGATTTATTGTTGCTGACGATTGTTGCAAGACCTCTTGTGAAGGCGTTTTTGCTGCAGGAGATTGCAGACAGAAAGCTGTAAGACAGGTTGCAACAGCTGTTGGAGATGGGGCAACTGCAGGAACATTTGCTTGCAAGTATATCGACATGAATGCAGGGAATTTATGGAAATCTTAGGAATAGAAAAAGTTTCAATGGTGGACTACAAAGACAAAATTTGCGCCGTCCTATTTACAGGTGGGTGCAATTTTCGTTGTCCATTTTGCCATAATAGTGGAATTGTGGAAAAAGTTTATCAAAGTTATAACGAAAACGAAATCATAGAATATCTTGAAAGCAGAAAAAAGCTTTTGGACGGGGTTGTTGTTAGTGGTGGAGAACCAACACTCCAGAGAGATTTGACTTTGTTTATCGAAAGACTTAAAAACATGGGATACCTGGTAAAACTTGATACAAACGGAACAAATCCTGACAAACTTAAAGAGCTTTTGGACAAAAAACTTTTAGACTATGTTGCCATTGATATAAAAAACAACTTTGACGACTATTATTCAATTTGTGGTGTAAAAAACGTAAACGTTGACGGAATCAAAAAGTCTATTAAACTCTTAAAAGAATATGGCGTTGACTACGAACTCCGTACAACACTGATTGACGAATATCACAACAGAGAAAACATTGAAAAACTTGCAAAAGATTTGGACGGAGAGAAAATTTTGTATCTTCAAAAATTTAAACTTAGCGACGGAGTTTTCAACAAAAATCTGCATGAAGTAAAAAAAGAAGAAGCTGAAGAATTTGCAAAAATCCTTTCAGCAAACATAAAAGAAGTTGTGCTTAGGGGATATTAGGACCTTGTCTTAGGATAAGATTTTCTTTTTATCATTTGACACAGAAATTTTGAAGAAATATAATTTTTTTGAAAGGACGGATATGGAAAAACATAAAATAGATATAGAAGATGCAAAATGGCATCTTACAAGCGACCAATGGGCTTTGATTGTTGTAATAATCTTTGCAATGCTAAGCGTTTCAGCATTGTTGATAGCGATTGCAATATATAAGTGGGGGATAGCTTTTGCTATTGCATTTGTTTTAATAATAGTCTTTTTGTGTATTATTGAACCGATAATAAGAGCTTTTCAGAATTCAAATTACACATCAACACAAAAAGCAATAAACGAAAAAGCAAGAAAGATTTTAACTAATAATCAAATAAAGTATGATTTGGTTTTACATATAAAAGATGTGCACACATTAGATAACAAAGAAGGCAATCTGTTTATTGCATTGGACAGAAAAAACAAAAAAATTATTATTCCAGATTATGGAGATTTAGTTCTTTATGTTTGCGACTTTTCAGAGATATCTTCTTGTGGTTTAAGTGGGGACATAAGACCAACAAAAAGACGTTTGTTTGTTCCTACAGAAACAGGCGTAGCGATTCCAATATCAACATCAGGACCGAACATTTGCAAAACCCTTTTATTCTCAATCAAAATAAAAGAAAAAAAGGAAGAAATAATATTTCCAGTTATATTTGATTATATTGGCGGAATAAAAATTGATGGGAGAAAATTCAATACGATATACGAATCTGTTAATGTTGTAGAAAGATATATCAAAAAAATAACAGGAGAAAAAAAGTAGAGAAGAAAAAAGAGCTGGTTTTTAGCTCTTTTTTTAGTCTTTAATCAAGTCTGGTTTTGGCTCTTTTGGGAAAAGTTTTTGTTCCTTTTTAAGTTGTTTTTGGTTTATGAAAACATATTTGTTGTTTTCTCTCATGCAGGCTTTCATTTTTTCGTTTACAAGGGCGTTGACTCTGCACTCTTCTTCTCTTGCGTTGCAGTCCTTGTCGATGTAAACAGCTGGAAGAATGTTGATTGTGATAAGTGGGGATCTTCTTCCCAACATTCTATAAAACCAGTTTGGTTTTCTAAAACTCAAAACAATAGGCACAACGGGAAGATTGTTTTTTACTGCAAACCTGAAAGCGCCGTTTTTGAAAGGTCTGACCTGTGGGAAGTATGGCCACAAGGAACCCTCTGGATATATAAGCAAACTTTTGCCGTGTTGCAATTCTCTATCCAAACTTTTCACAAAGTTTTTGTAAGGCCCAATTTCTTCTGGAATAGGCACAGCCAAAAGAGAACGAATGATTGGTTTTACGATTGGCAAAGAAAACGAATTTTTGTCAGCAACTATGTATGGTCTTTTAAATGGAAGTGCATAAATGTCCAAAATTGCACAATCAAGGGCAAAGACGTGGTTTGAAACAAAAACAGCATTTTTGATTTTCTTAAGATTCTTTCTGCCCTTTACTTTTGGGAGATAATAGAACCACAAAAACATACCAAGCACAACAAAGACAAAAATGTAAAAGATAAAAGAGAATGTTTTAAAAAACACATTCTTCAAAACAAACTTATAATTTTCGTCTACCTTGTTTTTCATTATCTCAGGGTTTAATGAAACGTTTTTGCTTGTTTCGTTGATGTCAAGATTTTCTTCGTCTACAAGTTGACAAACCCTTTTGTAAGAAATATATGGTCTATCCATTTTTCTCCTTTCCGTTTTGACATTTTATTTTAAATTAAAATAAAATTTTTGTCAATTTAAAAACGCATATTTAAGAGATAAAAAACAAACAAACATATTTGAAAAATTGAATTCGGAAGCAATTTTTTGATTTTTTTGTTAAAAAATTTTATTTTTTGAGTGTTTTGTGGTATATTTTTGTTATGGAAAACAAAGAAACAGAAGAAAAAGTAGAACAAGAAAAACCAAAAAGTCAAAAACTTACAAAAAAACAAGAAGCATGGAATTTTGTAAAGTTTGTTCTTTTTTCTATAAGCGCTGGGGCTGTGCAGGTTTTGTCCTTTACACTTTTGAATGAATTGATTATCAAGGACATAGGGCATGAATACGGCTGGTCTTATTTTATCTCTCTTTTCCTTTCAGTTTTGTGGAACTTTACAATAAACAGAAAGTTTACGTTTAAAAGTGCAAACAATATTCCGATTGCCATGCTCTTAGTCTTTGCATTTTATTGTGTGTTTACGCCACTTTCAATTTGGTGGGGAGAAGCCCTTACAAAGGTCGGCTGGAACGAATATATCGTGCTAGGACTTACAATGTTCATAAATTTGATTACAGAATTTTTGTGGACAAGATATGTCGTTTACAGAAATTCCATAAACACTGCTCAAAAGAAAGAAAAACCAAAGAAGAAAAAAGCAGAACAGAAACAGCAAACAGAAGAAAAACAAGATTAAAGAATTTTTGGAAAAGACCAAGAATTCTTTTCTTTTTGAAAAATGTTTTGTGTATAATGTTTTTAAAGGAGAGATAAATGAAAACAAATTTGTGGGAGAACTATCAAAACAGAGAAAATCTTGAAGAGTTTTGCAAGGGATATAAGGTGTTTTTGAGTGATTGCAAAACCGAAAGAGAGTGTGTTTCTTTTGCCGTAAAACAAGCAGAGAAACATGGATTTAAAAACCTTGAAAAACTTATGAAAACTGGCAAAAAATTGAAAGCTGGCGACAAGGTTTATGCCGTAAATATGAGCAAAAACTTGTTGACTTTTGTTGTGGGAAAAGAACCACTTGAAAATGGTATAAACATGGTTGGTGCACACGTAGACAGCCCAAGACTTGATTTTAAGGCAAAGCCATTTTTTGAAAGTCAGGGATTTTGTATGATTGACACACACTATTATGGTGGAATCAAAAAATATCAATGGACATCACAACCACTTGCAGTGCATGGGGTTATTGTAAAGAAAGATGGAAAGAAAATCGACGTTGTTTTTGGAGAAAATGACGGCCCTGTGCTTTCCATAAGCGACCTTTTGCCACACCTTGACAGAAACGGAACAAAGGAAATCAAGGGAGAAGACTTAAACTTGATTGCTGGAAATACGCCAGATGGGAAGGCAAAAGAAAAGAAGTTTAAATCTTACATTTTAAACTTGCTCAAAGCAAAGGGTGTTGAAGAAGAAGACTTTTTCTCTGCAGAGTTGGAAGTTGTTCCAGCAGGAAGAGCAAGAGATTGTGGGCTTGACGGAAGCATGATTTTGGGATATGGACAGGACGACAGGGTTTGTGCTTACACCGGATTGATGGCAATTTTGGAAACAGAAAATCCAAAATATTCTGTTATGAATTTGCTTGTTGACAAAGAAGAAATTGGAAGCGTTGGTGCAACAGGAATGGAGAGCAGATTCTTTGAAAATACAATTGCAGAAATTATGAATTTGTGTGGACAATACAGCGAACTTGCACTTAGAAGAGCACTTAAAAATTCAAGAATGTTGTCAAGTGATGTCACTGCTGCTGTTGATCCAAACTATGCAGACGCATTTAATGTTGAAACAGATGCCCACTTTGCAAAAGGAATCAGTTTTAACAAGTTTACCGGAAGCCGTGGCAAGAGTGGAGCAAACGATGCAAACCCAGAGTTTATTGCACGTTTAAGAAACTGCCTTGACACTGCAAAAGTTGCTTATCAGGCTACCGAAATGGGAAAGGTTGACCAAGGTGGTGGTGGAACAATTGCTTACATCATGGCAAAATATGGCATGGACGTTATTGACGCCGGAGTGCCAGTTTTAAACATGCATGCACCATGGGAAATAACAAGCAAGATTGACGTTTATGAAACTTACAGAGCATACAAAGCATTTTATGATTTAAAATAAAAAGTGTTGCTATTTTAAAATTGTTATGCTATAATACACGCAGAACCATAAAGAGTGTGCCAGGGACAGCCCCGATGACCACACAGCAACCTGCATTTGCAAGGTGCTAAAGGCTGAGCGATGGGATAAAAGATCTTTTAAACCCATCAGACGATGGGTTTTTTCATGCTCTCTTTGTGGATATATAGGGGGAGATTTATGAATAAAAGAGAATTTAACTACGATTATGAAGAAGAGCAAAAGAAAAAAGATTTGATTTACGACTTCCAAGAGAAGTATGAAACAAGAGAAAAAAGAGAAGAAGCATTAAAGAGAATGTCAAATGAAGAAATAGACGAACTTATTAAAAGTGCTTCTTCAATACAATGCAAGATTTATTTATCAAAATTTAAAAAGTAGGAGAGAAGAATGAAGACAAAAGAAAGAAAAATTATCACAAGTGAAAGCGTAAACATTGGCCACCCAGACAAAACTTGCGACACTATTGCAGACGCAATTTTGGACGAAGCGCTAAAGCAAGACAAAAACAGCCAAATGGCAGTTGAGTGCGCAATAAAAAATGACAAACTTTTCATTTATGGGGAAGCGACAACAAAGGCCAAAATTGACTATGACAAAATTGCAAGAAAAGTGCTTAAAGAAGTTGGGTATAAAAACGAATTTTCCATTGTAAAGGAAATCAGCGAACAAAGCCCAGACATCAATCAGGCAGTTGTAAAACAAAAACTTTGTGCAAATGATCAAGGCATGGTGTTTGGTTATGCAACAAATGAAACAGAAGAGTTTATGCCACTTCCAATTTTGGTTGCACACAAGCTTATGAAATGTTATGACGATTTCAGAAGAAAGCACAAACTTTATTTTGCAGACGCAAAGGGGCAAGTCTCTGTTGTGTATGAAGACGAAAAACCAACAAGCTTTGACACGATTTTAATCAGCGTTTCTCATGACTCAAAACTTACACTTGCACAGATTCAAAAAACAATCAAAGAAGATGTTGTGATGCCAGTTTTGAAAGAATATAAAAACTACATCACAAAAGACACAAAATACATAATCAACCCAAGTGGAAAGTTTACAATCTGGGGCAGTTTTGGAGATAGTGGTTGCGTTGGAAGAAAGATTGTTGTTGACACCTATGGTGGAGTTGGCAGAGTTGGTGGTGGATGTTTTTCAAGCAAAAATGCAACAAAAGTTGACAGAAGCGCAGCTTACTATGCAAGATATGTTGCAAAAAATATTGTTGCACACGGATTTGCTGACAAGTGCGAAATTCAAGTGAGTTATGCAATCGGCATGGAAGACCCTGTTTCCATGTATGTCGAATGTTTTGGAACAAACAAAAAGCCAATGAAAGAAATTGACAAATATGTTTCAGAAAATTTTGATTTTTCTCCAGACAACATAATCAAGGAACTTGGGCTTTTGAAACCAATTTACAAACAGACGGCATGCTTTGGACATTTTGGAAGAAAAGAATTTCCATGGGAAAAGATAAAGAAATAAGACGTTTTTAAGCGTTTTATTTTTTTGTTTGCTGACTTTGTGTTATAATCAAGGAAGGAGTAATTATGGAAATTACAACAAAAGGAAGATATGCCGTAAGGATTATGGCAGACATAGCAAGAAATGAAGGGTTTGTTTCGACAAGTGAGATTGCAGAAAGACAACAAATTTCAATCAAATATCTTGAAAAAATTATCGGTATGCTTTCAAAGGCAAAACTTGTTGTAAGCATGCGTGGAACAAATGGTGGATACAAACTTGCAAGAAAGAGAGAAGAGATTTCTGTCAAAGACATTCTTGATGCAACAGATGACAGCATCAAAATTTCGACATGCCTTGACAACGATGTTTGTCCTATTGCAGACAAGTGCGACACAATAGGAGTGTGGAACACATTAAACAAGTTGATAAACAACTATCTTGAAAATGTTACGCTTAAGGACCTTGTAGAACAAACTTGTGAAAGAAAAATTGTCAAATAACTAAAAAAACATTTGCAAAAACAAACGTGAGTGTTTTAAAATATAAAGGAAAGGAGATAGAAATGAAAAAGAAAGGATTTTTTGCAGAATTTAAGGCATTTATAAGCCGTGGCAACATTCTTGATTTGGCTGTTGGTGTTATCATCGGTGGTGCGTTTAGTGCAATTGTTACAGCATTTACAAACCACATCATAAGACCAATAATCAACTGGGTGCTTGCACTTATTGTTGGGGGAGATGGACTTGAAGCTGTTTACACATTCTTGAAGAGAGTTTACACAACAGTTGATGGCGTAAAAGTGATTGACCTTGAAAAGAGTATTTACATAGATTGGGGTGCATTTATCACAGCAGTCATTGACTTCTTGATTATTGCATTTGTTCTCTTTACAATCATAAAACTTGTTATGAGTGCAAAGGGTTATGCAACAAAAGCAGCAAGCGAAAGACCAACAAAAGAAGAAAAGAAAGAACTTCGTGCACAAGGTGTAAACATGAGAGATCGCAAGGCAGTTTTGGCTGCAACAGCAGAACTCCGTGCAAAGAATGCTCCAGCACCAGCACCTGTAGCACCAACACAAGAAGAACTTTTGACACAGATTTTGGCAGAACTTAAAAAACAAAACGAAATGGTTTGTGAATGTGGAGAAGAATGCCACTGCCACGAAGAGCCAAAAGAAGAACCAAAAGAAAAGAAATCAAGAAAAAAGAAGGCAGAATAAAATGGACGAATATATAAAGACGTTTGATGAATTTCCACTATGGGGAAAAGTGCTGCTTGCACTTCCATTTGTGGACATACTTTGGCAAATTTACAGACTTTTCAAATCAATCAAAAACAACTATACAATCGGAGTTGTTTTGGCAATTGTTTTGATCTTATTTGCTCCATTTATGTGGATTGTAGACATTGTTTCAATTGCTGTTCAAGGAAAGATTTTGTGGTTTGACGATTCAAAAACAGACAACAAAAAAGATGGTGAATAAACCATCTTTTTTTTATTTTCCATCTCCATCTGGGTCGGCTTTTTCGTTTATGATTTTTTCGGTCTCTTCATAAATTTTACCCATTTGTTCAAGGAAAGATTCTTTTATTTCTTTCAAGTCTTCGGAGTTTTCTTTTGTTATTCCAGAAGACCTTAAAATTTCTTTCATATAGTATTGTTCTTCTTCACTTAGGTCGTCAAAGTTGAGTGCTTTGTCAATCTTTGCAATTTCGGTTTCTGCACTCCACATCTCCATTTTCATTCCAAGAAGAACAGAGTCAAACTCTTCGTCCAAAATCCCAGCATACTTTGGTTTGCCATGAGATATGGACACTTTCAAGCCACCATCTGAAAAGTTTGTCAGTCCGTGCATAAGAGAATTTCTGAGAATGGATATTTTTTTGAAGAGCAAAGAGTCTGGAGAAAGTGTCTGGTAGGCTTCATTTTGATTGTATGCTATAAGCGAAGTCATAAAGATGATTTCCAAACAGGTCGAATAAATAGGGTTTCTTATCTTTTTGTCAATTTCTTCTGGGATTTGATAGTCTCTGTTTACAAAATAGTTTGTCATGTGTTGAAGCATTTTTGGAAGAGCAATATTTCTGAAAATGCAGTTTTTTATTTCTTCAATTTTTTGTTGATCAAGACTTTCGTCTTTGATTAAGTTTGCAAAAGTTTGCTTGTCAAGATGCTGTAAATCAAGGCTTTCGTTTAAATCTTTTAACATCTTTTTTACTTTGTATTCTTGCAGTTTTATGTGTCCACCAAGAGTTGTAAAAATCTCTTTAAAAGAAATTGTGATTGAGGCATTTTGGTTTGCTCCAGCATAGTTTGTTGAAAGGACTACAACAGGTTGAGATTTTGAGTCAAACGAAAACTTAAAGCACCCGTGAGAAAAGGCATTTCTGATTTCTGTTTCAAGTTGTTTTTCTGCCAATTGGTCAATTTCTTGCTGGCTGAGATTTTGGTTTTTTCTATATATGTCAGAACGTATTTGTCTTGCCCTTTGGTTGCAATCAAATTCCTTGTTTTTTCTGCCAGAAAAGTATTCGTGTACTTGTGGAAAAATCTCTTGCACTTGAAGCAAAAGCATGGCAGAATAAAGGCACAACATTGCAGAATGTAAAGGCATATCGTTTGAACAATGTTTTTCAACAGGGTTTTCGTTGGGCATAAAATGTCCAACAATAAAAGCTCTCGCTTCTGGCAATATTCTGGTTGTTGCGTTTATGTTGTTTGCCATTTTTTTCTCCTATAACAAAATTATATCATGGAGCAGATTGTCTGTCAATAACAAAAAATATACGAACATTTCTGTCCGTATAATGTCGATTATGGTGGAGATGACCGGATTCGAACCGGTGACCCCCTGCTTGCAGGGCAGGTGCTCTAGCCAACTGAGCCACACCCCCATATGCTCTAAAAATATAGCATATTTAAGGTTGGTTGTCAAGAAAAAACAAAAATTTTATGAAAAAATAAAAAAGCCAAGAAGAAACTTGGCAATTTGTTTTAAATTTATTATCTTTGGTGTTCGGTAACTTTTACACCATGGAGTTCTCTTTCTTTTTCGATAAGGTCAGCAAACATCTCTCTAACTTGATATGGGTTTTTAACATTTTCCAAAACAAGAGTGTCTGTAGAGCTGTCGTTTGAAACAAGGGTAACCGTTCCAGTATTAAAAATTTTTCCAAGCAAACCTTGACGGAAAGAAACATCACGAATTCTATAAACATTTACTTCTTCAATTGTTGAAGTTAAAAAACCTACATCAGAGAAGACTTTGCACCAAACGCCTGGCTTTCTGACAAGTCTGTATCTTGTTACGGACAATGGCATGCCCATATGTCTTTTTTTGTCCGACCAAAGAAGTTCTGCTCCGGCACCATATTTCTTTTGAATATTCATACCCAACCACCTTTATAGAAGCATTTTACATTATTTTTTATCAAAAGTAAACATTTTACAACAGAAAAAACGCAAAAAATACAAAAAAACCTGCCGTCTGGCAGGCTTTTTGATTGTTTTTTTGACTTAGTTGTTGCAGCCACAATTTGAAAGTAAGAGCAAAAGCATGATTGTTGAGCAATCTACATTGATTCCACCTTTCATAAAACCACAACCACAATTTTTCAAAAGAAGAAGCAAGAAAATTAAACTGCAGCAGTTTGTTCCACCATTTTCTTTGCCCATTTCTCCGAAAGTTGAGCCTCCAAAAAAGTTCATTTGTTCCTCCTAAAAATCTTATGTATATTTTTGTGTAAGGGGTCTACACATTAACAATGTATTAAAAATCACAAAAAATTGTTAAATTTGGCAGAAATAAAAGAGAAAAATTTGTTTGTTTTAAGTTCTTTCTTTGACTTTTGAAAAGTGAGTGTGCTAATATCATTATGAAGGAGAATATCTTTTTAAAGATATTATTGGCCAAATGGAACAAAACGTAATCACATTTGAAGGGAACAACGACCAGCTTTTTACAAGAAGAAAACTTGAAAATCCAATCAGTCCAAAATTGACGCTTATTGTGCCAGAAACGCACAACGCAATTCTTGTTAAAGATGGGCAAATGCTTCAAACGCTTTCTTCAGGAAGATATTTGATAAGCAGGTTTGTTGACCTTAGGACAGAGCTTGACGTAAAACTTGAAGTGCTTTTTATGTCAAAGACGGCAAAACTTAAACTTCTTTGGGGGACATCTCAAATGTTTATGGTCTATGACCCAACACTTGACGACAACTATAAAGTTGGAATGAGTGGAAACTTTGATGTTCAAATTGGAGACCCAAGAAAGTGCTATTTGTATCTTGTTGGTGCAAACGAAAACATGACCAGCGAAGATCTCCAATCAAGACTTGTGATAAATGTCGTTTCTGTTTTGGAAAATGAAGTTGTTGAATATGCGCAGGAAAACAAAATTCCGTTCAACCAACTTACAACAAAGAAAAGAGAAATTTCTGCAAAAGTTTTGAGCAAGATAAATCAAAGACTTATGGGAGATTATGGAATTGCAGTTTACACTTTCAATATTGCAAATGTTGTGATTGACGAAAACGACTTTACAAGACTTTCAAAGGCGAAGAAAAACATAGCACAAACAGAGACAAAAGAAGAACAATTTGTGTGCAGAGAATGTGGAAACGTTTTAAAACCAACTTCAAGATTCTGCGACAATTGTGGAGCAAAAGTTTCTAGGAAAAACATTTGCAAAGAATGTGGAACGGAAAATTCTGAAGAATCAAAATTTTGCTTAAATTGTGGAGCAAAATTGTAAGGAGAAATTATTATGTGGATTTTTTATTTGTTTGTAGGACTTGCAATACTTGGCGTTTCGGTTTATTTCATTTACAGAGAATATAGACCAAAGCATGCAAAAGGCGAAGATGTTGGAAGTCGTGGAGTTTTAAAAAACAAAAAGACAATTGAAAACATGGTTGCAAATGTAGAAAGCATTTTGGTTTACGCAAACGGAAATGACGAACTTTGCAACAGACTTGTTGAAGTAAAAGACAACATAAAGTTTTTCAATCCAACAACAAATTCAAGAGCACAAGAAGTTGACACAAAACTTGCAGCAAGACTTGACGACTTGAAAATTGCAACAGCAAAAGACAACACACAAGAAACTTGCCTTAGGCTTTTGGAAGAAGTAGAAGCATATATCGTGCAAAGAAAGAAGGAAGAGATAGAAGAGTGAACGGGAGAGTCTATTGTGCGTCCGAAGATTTAAACGAAGAAGAAAGGACGAAAGTTATCAAGGAACTTAAACTTGGTTATATAAATTTGAGTGAAGAGTTGTTTGAACAAGCAAAGTTGAATTTTATGCTTGCGTTGCAATATGACAGCAAGTGTGCAGATGCCTATTGGGGATTGATGCTTGAGAAGTGTCAGATAAGAAGTGAAAGTGAATTGTATTCAAACCCAATCAGGTATAAAGAAGTGGTGTTTTTGAATGAATACCAACATGCCATGGAGTTTGCTGGAGAAACGCAAAAAAAATATTATGACGAACTTCTTGAACGCATCTATGCAGTAAATCAAGGAGAAAATTGTTAAAGGAGAAAATTATGTGGTGGCCATTTAGAAGAAACAAATACAAAAGACTTAAGAGAGAAGATTTGGTAAACTCTATTTGCGAACTTGAAAGGCAAGAAAGAACAATAGAAGCAGAGATTTACCAAAAGATAAAAGAAATTGATGCTCTTATGGAAAAGGGAAAGAAAGAGAGAAACAAAGATCTTCAACTTTTGTATGCAAAAAAGATTGCAAACTTAAATGAAGAAAAGCAAACGTCAATGGAAAGGGGAATGTATTTGCTTTACAACATTCGTCTTATGAACAAACTTAAAGATGCGTTTGACAGCAACACATTTTTCAAGACGCAAACAAAGGTTCCACTTAGCAACCTTTTGAAAGACCAAAAAGGTTTGGCAAGATTTCTAAACAAAGCTCTTGAAACCAGAATTTCAAGTGAAGATGTGCTTACAAATGCTGACGAACTTTTCAACGAAGTTAGAGCTGCTTATGACGTAAGCGAACCAATTTATGGAGTTGGGAAGACAGAAGAAGATGTGCTTTTGATGTTTGAAAAAGAAAACCAACTTGCAGACGAAAACGATATAGGTGTTGAAGAGGCAGAAAAAGAAGCACCAAAAAAGAAAAAAATGAAGATGGAGGAATAAAAAAATGGGACTTTTTAAATCAAAACAACAAAAAGAATTGGAAAAGAAGATGTTGATTAAAAGAACAATCAACACAATGAACAAACAAATCAATCGTTTGGAAGATCAAAAACAGGTGTTTATTGATGCAGCCAAAAGAGCAAAAGAAAAAGATTTGGAAGCACAATACAACCTTGCTCTCAGTGGTTATAAGATGACCGTTCAACAACAAAGAAGAGCACAAGAAATGCTTTTAAACTTTGAAATCACAGCCCAAATGAGAGATGTTACAATGATGACATCAGAATTCTTAAGGGGAATGAGTGATATAAGCAGAGAAATGACAAAACTTGCTGATGCAAAAGAGTTTGCAAAAATTCAGGCTCAGTTTGAAAACGCAATGGCTGCCGTAGAAACACAAACAGACCAAATTGACAACTTTATGGAAATGAGCCAAGAAACATTCTATAATGCTGGAAAAGACAAGACCGGCAAGATGACAGACGAAGAGTTTGAAAAGTTTATTGAAGAACAAGCAAGTTTGGACGGACTTTCAGACGAAAACATCGAAAAAGAAATTGACGAATTGAAAAAGAAAATCGAATCAGAAGCAAAATAAAAGAGAGAAGATAAGTGAAAGAACCAAGTATTTCAGTTTTGTCCGAAACTTTTGACCTTTATATGGCAAAAGCAAAACAGGCGCAAGAAAAGGGTAATTCTGCTTTAGCAAGGAGAAATTTTCTTCTTGCAAGTGAAACAATGATGCTCATGGCAAAACAGAGCACCGGAAAACTTAAAGAAGCAAGAATGGAAAGGGCAAGAAGACTTGTCAGATTGACCGAAAACCTTGACAAAAAGCCAGTAAAAACAGACAAACCTACAACTGCAAATCAGGAAGAAGATGAAGATCTCAAAAAGTGGCAAGCAGCAGAAGTGCCAAACATCACCTTTGCTGATGTTGCTGGACTTGATGACGTCAAAAAAGCCATCACAATCAGAATGATCAATCCAATCAAATATCCTGACAAATACAAAGTTTACAACAAAAAATCTGGTGGTGGTGTTCTTTTGTATGGCCCACCGGGCACAGGAAAGACCATGATAGCAAAGGCAATTGCAAATGAAGTTGGTGCAAAGTTTTATGCTGTCAAGGGCTCTGACATTGTAAGCAAATGGGTTGGGGATAGTGAAAAGAATATAAATGCTTTGTTTACAGAAGCAAACAAGCAAGACAGAGCAATCATTTTTATTGACGAAATGGACAACCTTTTGAGTGCACGTGGAGTTGACACGCACAACGACAAGCGTGTCAACGAATTTTTGCAACAGATAGACGGGTTTGCTGGAAGAAACCAAAACTTGCTTCTTCTTGGAGCAACAAACAGACCTTGGGATATTGACTCTGCCGCAACACGTTCTGGAAGATTTTCTCAAAAAATTTATTTGCCACTTCCAGATGCTCCTGCAAGAGAATTTATGCTTAGGAAAAACATGAAAGGTGTTCCTGTTGCAGACGATTTTAGCATTGAAGATTTGGTTGAAAAAACAGAAAATTATAGTGGTGCTGACATTGAAGAACTTTGCGATAGAGCAAAAGACGAACCACTTTTAAAGGCAATTGCAACAGACACAATTGTAAAAGTTACAAACAAAGATTTTGACGATATTTTGGCTGTTATGCCACCAAGCGTAACAAAGAAAGAAATAGAACGCTTTGACGCTTACAACGAAGAAATTGGAAATCAAATAAAACAAAACAAAAAGAAACAAGGATAGAAATGAAAGAACGCGTTTGCAAAAATTGTGGTGGAAGGAGATATGCTGTTGTTGGGCAAAACATGGTTAAATGCATGTTTTGTGGGACTCTCTATGTGGACGAACAATCTTCAAAAGAAGAAGACTTTTTGATTGTTGCAGCATACGAAAAACTCCGTGCTTTCAAGTTTGAAACGGCAGTAAAAGAGTTTGAAAAAATTTTAACTTTGTATCCACTTTCATACGAAGCACATTTTGGCAAGGCGCTGGCAAAACATAAGATTATTGTTTACAACAACAAGCGTGGAGCAAGAAAATATCCAAGATTTTTTGGCGAAGTGTGTTCGCTGGAAGACGATTCTGACTTTCAGTATGCAATGAAAAATTCTCCACCAGAAACTCTTGCTGAATACAACGAAATCGAAAAGCGTATTGAAAAAATATGCGAAAACTATAAAAATCTGGACAAGAAAGAAAAATATGATGTTGTTTTGTGTGCAACAGAATACAGCAAAAACAACGAAGACGAAAGGGTTGACAGGGCGATTGCCGAACTTGAAAGCCTTGGATATAAAACCTATTTTGTAAATGATGTAAAAGAAAGAGAAGAGACAACTTTCCATGCTTTATCTACGTCAAATGCTCTTGTTTTGATTTCAAACAGCAAGAAAGAGTTTTTTGATCCAGAACACAAGCACGTTTTTGACAGATATTCTTACTTCATAAACCAAAGAAAAAAATATTCAAAAAGTTTTATTATTGCGCTTAACGATTTGACGGAGAACAATCTTCCAGACGATTTGAAATTTTGCAAAAGTTTTGTTGATTTAAACGCAACTTCATTTTTGCAAGATATCACATCAAAAGTTGACAAAACAATCAAAGATGGCGTAAAAGAAGTGGCAAAGATTGAAACAATTGATGTCAAAAAAGTTACGCCAGACAAGAAAGAATATTTCAACATAGACGACGCCATAAATCCTGTAGAGCTTGGGCACTATGAAGTTGAAAACATGGAAACTAGTGAAGCAAACAGAATTAGATGGATTTTCTTGTGTCTGAAAAACTCTGACTTTCAAACAGCAAAAAAAGTGATAAATGAAGAGCTTGCAAAAGACGAAAACAGCGCCGAACTTCTCTTTGCAGATATGTTGTGCGACAAAAAGGTTCATACTGCTGGAGAGTTTTTCCAAAGCATTGGAAACTTTTCTGACAAAGACAGAATTGACAAGATTTTGAAATACGCTTCAAAAGATTTGGCAGAAATGATTATTGACAACTGGGAAAAACTTATTATCAGTCTTGACAGTGAAGAATACTATAATGCGTTTTTGTTGTATTTGGCTCAATACACTTCTCCTATGAGAGACGAATTTATCAAAAAAGCCGAAGACAAGGCAATAGAAACACAGAGCCAAGAACTCATTGACAAGGTTTTAAGATGTTTCAGAAAAGACGAAGTTGACAGATTTGCCGAATTCTATTTTATGCTTGCTCAGTATAGTGGAAATCAGGAATACTATCAAAAAGTTCTTGAGATTGACATGGGGCATGAACAAAGCAATTTTGCCATGCTTTTAAGCCACTTCAAAACAAATGAAGACAAATTAAACTATAGAGACAGAGAAGAAGTTGAAAAGTCTTTAAAATTTTTGGACGAACCTACAAGAGTGCAGTTTGTAAATGCCGTTGTAAACATGGCGTTGCCACTTGCCTTTATGGACACTGAAAAAGTGCAAAAGCAAATTGATTTTTATCTGGCTTATATAACAGACAAAGAAAAACTTGTTGAAATTCTTAAAGTTATCATTGAAAAACTTGAAGAAATGGGATTTTTCAAAATTGCTGAAAAATACATCTCAATTGCCATAATAAAAACGGAAGCAAAGGCCGAACTTTATTGGATGCTTATCAAAGCAAAGGCTCATTGTAAATCTGATGCCGAACTTATTGCATCAAATGTCGATGTTGCCCAAATGGCAGAATGGGGAACGCTTTTAAACCTTGCAAATGAAGAGCAGACAGAAAAATATGCGGCTATCATAAGCAAAGCGCACCTTTATTCTGGCGAAAAAGTGTCTATCAGACCAGAGACCATTGACAAAAAGGAACTCAAAACAAAACTTACAGACTTTTTAAATCGAAACAACAGAATTTTGCTTGATATGCAAAAAACTGACGAAAAGACGTATTTAAGGGGAATAAATTACTTTAAACTTCAACTTGCACCTTTTGAAAATTATCTTCAAAATTTAGATTCGATTTCAACTTTTGACGACTATAAAAGTCTTTTTGTAAGGATTTTTGAAAGACTTGAACTTTTGGACTTGTCTTTGGAGTCTTCAATAAGCGTTATTGCTTTGACGGAAAAAAGTGGTGGACTTAAAGGTGTTTCGGGCGACACTGTTGACAGAAGAATAAAAAAGAAAAGAGAAGAAAAAACATATATTGACAGAATGGAAAAAAGAAGCCATTGGAGATTTTGGAGATCTCTTTTGTTTTGGCTTTTGGAAATCGTTCCAAGTGTGATGGGAATTGTCTTTTTGACGTTTATCAGCGTCAACGCAAAACTAGTTTTGAAATATTTTTCTGACAGAGTTGTTTTAGGCGTTCTTCTCTACAACATTATGGTTGGAATCATAAGCCTGATTTTGTATTGTGTTTTAAAGAAAAAAATGACAAGAAAATGGAAAGCCGCATGCATAGTTTTGATGTGTCTTTCTGTTGTAAATTTGGCAATGTTTGTTGTTGATTTCTATTTTCTTAAAACAAAAATAGGGGTTGCTTCAGCAAAAGATCTTCAGACTTACATGAAAAATTCAAACTATTATGAGATTGTTTTGGAAGAAGATATTGACCTTGAAGGGAAAAAGTGGAAACTAAGCAATTTTGGTGGAACATTAAACGGAAACGGACATTGTCTTGTTGGGGTTAAACTTGTTGGAGACAAGGGAGAATATTCTTTATTGAAAACAAATTCAGGAATAATAAGAAACCTTATCATTCTTTTGGAAGACGCAACGTACAACAACGTAAAAATGTTTGGTGGAATTGCCCTTTACAACACCGGAAGAATTGAAAATTGCAGCATTTCTGGAAATATTGAGATAAATACCGACCAAAACGCACTGATTGGTGGATTTGTTTCTAAAAACGAAGGAGAAATGATTAAGAATGTCGGCGCTGCAGACTTTAGATTAAACATTTCAAAAAACAAGACCACTTTTGGTGGTGCTGTGGCCGTAGCTTTAGAAAAATCAAAAATCGAAAAAAACATAACAAACAACACAAATTTTGTTTCAATTTCAAACAATGCAAGCTTGGTTATGGGTGGACTTGTTGGAATTGCCGAAAATGGAGATTCAATTTCGATTGAAAGAAATCAATCTGTTGTAAATTTCAATTTAGATGGTTCGGCAGACGAAGTTATTGTTGGTGCCATGATTGGACAAGCGTTTGTCGGGGCTGAAAACAACTATTCAAAAGGAAATATAACAAACGAAACTTCAAAACAAACGAAAGGAGTTCTTTCTGGGCTGTTTGGAGAGTATTTGAATGGCGAAATAAAAAAAAGAATAAATCATTGTTATTCTGACGTTTCAATTTCTGATACAGAAGGTTTTGTTGTGGCTGGAGTTGTTGGAGAAACCCGTGGAAATGTGCTTAATTGCTATACGACAAAAGATATTGAAGTAATTGGAATAGACAACACAAACGGTTATGTAAGCGTAAATACTTGCGAAAAAAATATCAATGGATACAAACTGATTTTTGGTTTTGACAATAAGATTTGGGACATAGATGAAAACGACCTTACAAAACTTCCTACATTAAAATAAAAAAGCCACGCAAGTGTTTTTTTTGTATTATTATATAGATATATGACAAAAATTTAAGCGTGGACTATGTTTTGCTTGGATTTGTTGTCATATATTTTTTTGTTGGAATGAAAAAAGGTTTTGTTTCAATGATTTTTTCTGTGGCAGGCGTGGTAATATCCTTTTTTGTTGCATACTACTTTTGTGGAAGGTTTGCACAGGTGGGAAACAATCTGTTTGGTGCCGGGGTACAGAGATTTCTTACAAACTTGATAAATGGGGTTGTAAGTGGGAAGTTTTCCACAATGACGGAACTTTTTGATGCAATCGTTCCAACAAAGTTTGGAAAGTTGTTTGGAGTTGTTATAGAGAGACTTTTAAAAAACATAGAGTTTGACGGAAGTTTGACTGCAGGGGCAATTCTTTCGCCAACATTATCAATTTTGTTTTTCAAGGTGGTTTCTTTTATATTTTTGTTTTTTGTTTCGTCGCTGATTCTGAAAATTTTAAACCGGACTGCAAATTTTTTGATAAAAAAACTTGGAATATCAACAAAAAATAGATTTATGGGTGGTGTTTTTGGGCTGTTTAAAGGCGTTGTAATGTTTTTTGTGTTGTTTGTCGTCTTGACTGCAATTGCAAATTTTACATTGTCAGAAAGCTTGCAGTCTTTTGTTCAAAGTGGCAAGATTTCTACAACACTATATAATAAGTATATAACAAAAATAATCAGCCTGTTTTATTGAAGCTGATTATATATTTGAGATATGAAGTTGTCTTCCTGAGAAAATGTTTGGGAAGAATCTATTTGAACTTCTTTGTTTTTTTCTTCCATTTCGTCAATTTTTTGTTTTTTGTTTGCAATAACAATGGCTGTGATTACAACCACAATGGTTAAAAAGACTATTGAAACAATAGCAACAAGCTCAAACGCACTAAGATTTTTCCACCATTTTCTTTTCATCTCTTTTTGACCTAAATTTATTGTAGCACTTTGAAAGTGGTTTTGCAACAAAATTTGTTATCAAAAAACGCTGAAGAAAGAACGACAAAAAGAACATGATAAAAGAAAAATTGCGTACGGAACCAAAATTTGCTTTTAAATTTAAAAAATAAAACGTAAAAAACAAAAACAAAGAAGCCACAAATTCGTAAAAATGGGACAAAAACGGGCCTTTATTTTTTATGGTTAATATGTTTTTTAAATCAAAAACAAAGCCACACAAAAAGCCAAAAAGAACAAACAACAAAGAGACTTGTGGCTGAGTTTGTGTTTCATACAATATCATTTGAAGATCCTTTTAAAAAGACTCTTCTTTTCTGCTTTTTGAGAAAACTTTATATTGTTGATAGTTCCGGAAAAACTTACTTCGTTGTTTTCAAGGTTGAGTTTGGTTATTTCCAAATCAGCTCCCGAAACAATCAAAGTTTCTTGTGATAGTTCTACAACAGCCTGTGTTTCTGTTGAAGAGATTATTTTTGTTGCGCCCGTGATTACAAGCTTTTTTCTGTCTTCAAGATAGATTGATTGCATATTATTCTCCTTTAAGTTATAATTACTTTATGAATAAAAAAGAGATAATAGTAGAAAAAAGAAAGAAAATCGTAAATTTTCTGCAAGATTTTGGTTTTAGTTTTGTCGATGTAAGCAAAATGCTTAGAAACAAAGATGTAAAAGTAAACGGCAAAGCGACAAAAGAAAATGTGTGGCTTGAAGAAGGCGACAACATTGTGTTTTTCTATTCGGACGACATGTTGGACAAGAAATATGAAATTTTGTTTGAAAACAAAGATGTCTATGTCATTTACAAAAATGCAGGAATTGAGTCTGAAGGAGACAAGGGGATAGAAAGCGTTTTAAAAAACGCAATTGCCGTCCACAGACTTGACAGAAACACGGAAGGTGTTATGGTTTATGCAAAAAACCAAGAAAATGCCAAGAAAATTGAATCCGGATTTAAAAACGGAAACGTTCATAAGTTTTATTTGACTGAAGTGGTGGGAGAATTTATTGCAAAAGACAAGGAGTTTCAAGCCTATTTGTTGAAAGATGCAGAAAACTCTTATGTAAAGATTTTTCAAAACAAAGTGCCAAATTCCGTTTTAATAAAAATGATAGTAAGGACAATAAAGAGTGGAAAAGAGAGCTCTGTGCTTCAAATTGAACTTTTGACAGGAAAGACCCATCAAATCAGGGCGCATCTGGCATATTTGGGGCATCCAATTATTGGAGATGGCAAGTATGGAAAGAACTCTGACAACAAAAAATTTCAAGAAAGAAAGCAAAAACTTGCTTGCTTTATGATGAAATTTGGAAAAGTTGACGTTGACGGATTGGACGGAAAAACATTTAAGAAACTTCCCAAATGGGCAAACTTTGAAAGATAAAATCTTTGGAAAAATAAGCAAAAAAATTACAAAAAATTAAATACGGAATTAAAAAATCAATAT
>CAKJYB010000013.1 GCA_918241715.1 Clostridiales bacterium | reverse complement strand
TGACAGAGAAGATGCAAGAGAAAAGGTCTTTTGGGAAAGATGTGTTGCTAAAGATGTTGAAAAATAGCACAAGATGTGTTATAATAAAAAACGTAGGAGGGAAAAATGAACATTTTTAATCAGTATTTTTGGAATGTAAATGCAGGCAAAAGGGATGTTATTGACGCAGAAGGTGAGTTAGATCAAGAATATATACCATTCGAAGAAGTTGAAGCTCCACAAGGTTATTACGAGGGAGCTAATACTGAAAGATTATATGGTACAGGATCCACAAGATTTTTACTTGATTATAATGAAAAAGAAGTAAATGTCTTTTTTAAATACATTGGTGTTAGCGACGAAAGAAGAGATGAGATTATGGAACTATATCCAAGGTTGAGTGATAAAAGAAAGCTTGTTGCATACCTTTGTGCTATGGACGAAAATCAAGAAGCTCTTAGAACTCTTGGAAAAAATGAAACAATAAAAAGAATTGAAGACTTTAGAAAAGATGAGTTGTTCACTCTTGATGGAGAAGAAATTTATAATCAAGCGTGTGATGAGTTCTCAAAAATAGCAACAGCCGGTAGAGAAGGAAAATAAACTATAGAAAATTACAAAGATTGCACGATTTCGTGCAATTTTTTGTTTAATTTAGTTTGCAAAATAAGTCCATATAAGTTATACTTTAAATATATATAAAGGAGTTTTTATGAACGAATTAGTTGACGACATTTTTTCGTCTTGCAAAGATGACCTTGAAAAAGCATATTCACATCAACAAAATGAATATCTTGTTATCAGGGCAGGCAGGGCAAATCCACACATTTTGGACAGAGTTATGGTGGACTATTATGGAGTGCCAACACCAATTGTGCAAATGGGCACTGTTAGTGTTTCTGAAGGAAGAATTTTAAACATCAACATTTGGGATGTTTCTCAACTTAAAAATGTGGAAAAGGCAATTTCTGCTTCAGACATTGGCATCACACCAACAAACGATGGAAAAATCATCAGACTTGTTTTCCCATCTCCAACAGAAGAGAGAAGAAGAGAAATTGTAAAGCAAGTTAAAAAGATTTGCGAAGAAACAAAGGTTGCAATGAGAAACGTAAGAAGAGATGCTCTTGACATGCTTAAGGATTTGAAGAAAGACGGAGAACTTTCTGAAGACGAATTTGCTGGTTGCGAAAAAGAAGTGCAAAAACTTATTGACAAATACACTGCTCTTGCAGACAAAGAAGCAACAGATAAAGAAGCAGAAGTTATGACCGTTTAACTAAAGAACGATACAAGGCTATTAAGGATTTTTATGTTTAAGAAAAAAATTGAAAAACTGCCAACGCATATTGCCTTTATTATGGACGGAAACAGAAGATGGGCAACAAAGCGTGGACTTGACAAAATGATTGGACACAAAAAGGGCAGTGAAGTCTTGAAAGACATGATAAAGTGTATTCAAGAGAAAAAAGAAATAAAATATGCTTCGTTTTTTGGTTTTTCTACTGAAAATTGGAACAGAAGCGAACATGAAAAGGAATATCTTTTCAAACTTTTTGAAGATTTGGCTGACGACTTTTTAAATGAAGCAAAAAACAAAGACACAAAGATTGTTGTTATGGGGGACATCTCAAAATTTCCAAAGACGCTTCAAGAAAAACTTATAAAAGTCCAACAAATCAGCAAAAATCATAAAGGACTTGTTGTAAACATTGGGCTTAATTATGGTGGCAGAGCAGACGTTGTGCATGCCACAAAACAGATGGTGGAATCTGGGGAAGAAATCAATCAAAAAAATTTTGAAAAACACCTTTATTCCTATCCATCACCAGACATTGACTTTTTGATTAGAACAAGTGGAGAAGAAAGACTTTCAAACTTTATGCTATATCAGTTGGCATATGCTGAATTATACTTTTCAAAAGTTTGTTGGCCGGGATTTAATAGAAGACAATTTGAAAAAGCACTCTATGCTTTCTCAAAAAGAAACAGAAGATTTGGGGGAAAATAATGAAAAAAAGAATCTACTCAGCGATACTTATGGTTATTGCGCTTGCACTTATGTTTGTGCTCAAAATCTATGTAAGCGACTATTTTTTTGATGTTTTCTTTGCCACACTTACCTGCGTTGGTGGCTTTGAAATGTCAAGGCTCTTGTCAAAGATTGGAAAATACAACTTTCTGTGGATTTCAACTTTGTTTCCAGCATTTTTGTTTGCAGGAAATTTGATTGGAATTCATTTTGCAACAAAGACAGGAAACTTGTATTGGATTGTTTACACACTTTTGATTGACATTTTGATTATGTTTGTTGGATTTGTTGTTGCATTTTGTGTTTCATTTTTCCAAAAGAGAGCAAACTTGCAAAACGAAATGCAAGTAAGACAAATTGAAAATACATCAGCCTTTAAGTTTTCTTTGGTTAAGGCATTAAACACACTTATCACATTTGTTTACCCATCGTTCATTTTTTTGATGTTTATGTTTTTAAACCACATAAACGACTTGCCATTTGACAAACTTTCTTCGGTTTCATCAAATGTTTCTGTGTTTGCAATTTTGACTGCACTTTTGATTCCTATGATCACCGACACTTTTGCAATGCTTACAGGATCTGTGATTGGTGGAAGAAAACTTTGCCCAAAAATCAGCCCAAAAAAGACTATTTCTGGGGCAGTAGGTGGAACAATCTGGTGCGTGATTGTTGGTGCTTGCATTTACCTTATTTTTGCAAACATTTTGTCTTTTGAATCATTTATGAACATCTTTCCAATCTGGGCTTATTTGCTTATTGTTTTCTTTGGCTCTGCGATTGCTCAATGTGGAGACCTTTTTGAATCAATCATCAAGCGTAGAGCTGGTGTGAAAGATAGTGGAAAATTCTTGCCGGGACATGGTGGCTTTTTGGATAGAGTTGACTCACATATCTTTATGGCACCATACATTTTCTTGGCATTTATGTTTGTTTTAGTTTAGTTTTTAAAGGAAGTTTATGATTGCTTTGTATATTCTTCTTGCGATTGTTGTGCTTTTGTTTATGATCACTGTGCATGAGCTTGGGCACTATATTGCTGGAAAGATTTTGAAATTTAAAATAAACGAATTCTCCATTGGGTTTGGTCCGGCAATTTTTTCAAGGACAAACAAGAAAAATGGAGAAAAATTTTCTTTGCGCATTTTTCCACTTGGGGGATATTGTGCATTTGACGGAGAAGATGAAGCAACAGAAAATTCTCCAACAGCATTTTCAAATCAAAAACCTTGGAAAAGAATAATTGTGCTTCTTGGTGGCGTAACCATGAATTTTTTGACAGCAGTCATCTTTTCTTGGATACTTTTGTGCACAATTGGATACGACATTCCACAGGTAAGCAAGTTAAACACAGAATTTCCAAATCAGTTTCAAGTTGGAGATGTGATAACCGAAATTGATGGGCAGAAAATTGACTTTGCTTTTGGAAAAAACTACGTTGAACTTTTGGACTCATACAAAGAAAAAGCTGGATATGAGAAATATTATAAAGACAATGGAGAACTGCCAGACTCAAGCAATTATTATGTCATTCACAATGTTGTTGTAGAGAGAAACGGAAAAAAGGCAGATCCTTTTGATATAACAATATATCCAAAAATTGAGGTTGACGAAAAGACTGGAGAAAATGTTGTAAAATCCTATATTGGCATTGAGACAAAGGCTTATGTTTTCAACGCATGGGAAGGCTTTTGCAGAATGTTTCAAATGGCATTTGGTTTTGCGTGGGTTGTTTTGAAGAGCCTTTGGATGCTTATCACTTTCCAAATGCCTATCAAAAGCATGACTGGAACAATCGGCACAATAACAACTATGGCAACACTTGCATCAAAATCAATGTCTTATATGTTGATTTTCATTCCACTTATTGCGGCAAACCTTGCCGTCTTTAATCTTCTGCCAATTCCGGCTCTGGACGGGGCGCATGTGATGTTTACAACAATAGAGTGGATAAGACGCAAACCGATAAACAAAAAGGTGGAAAACACAATCCACTTTGTTGGGCTTATTGTGCTTTTGCTGTTTGTCGTCGTGGTGGACATTTTGCACTTCGTGCTTTGATAACGCTTGACAAATAAAGAGATTTAAAATAGAATATTGGTATGTTTGAGAGTGATTTTAGATTAAATTTTGCAGACAAATATAGTTGGCTTCAACTTAGTGAAGTTGTGGTAAACAAGAACCTTGGTGTTTGCACCATAACTTTTTTATATCCATCTACCTGTCAAGAATTAAGTGCCGAAGAAAAGAAAGAAATCATAAATTGGACAAAAAATTATTTGGAGTTGGAGCACGTTGACGTCAAAGTAAAATTTAAACGTGTTTTTGTGGAAGAAAAACTTATTTTGAAGTCGATTTTGAATTTTATCAGTTCAAAATACAAACTTATAGACACTTATTTGAATGAAAACAATTTTGCAATCACAATTACAAACATTGACGTTTTGGTGGAAATAAAGGTTTCGGAAAGGATTGAAAAATATTTCCTAGAAAACAAGGTTGTCAGCGAACTTACGACTTTCTTGGAAGAAAACTATCTGACAAACTTTTCAATCACGCTTAAGGTTGACAACGAAATTGTTGACGACGTTGACATTGAAAATGTTGAATATAAGACTGCATACAAGCCAAGCACAAGATACAACGTTGAAGTGATAAAAGAAATTGTGGGAAAAGACATCTTCACAAACCCACAATACATAACAAACGTTAAATGCCCATGTGAAAAGGTTATTGTTGCCGGCTTTATAAGCAAACTTGCAAGAAAGGATTATATTGCAAAGGCAGGAAAGTCAGAAGGGCAACAAAAGACGTTTTTCAGTTTTGTTTTGGAAGATGAAAAGGGCAAAATCGACTGCATTTACTTCTCTTCAAAACCAAACGTACAGGTCATGGAGTCCCTTGAAGACTATATGTATGTTGTTGTGCAGGGAGAAGTGGAACTTAGCAAATATACCGGCAGAGCCCAACTTAAAGTGAAAAAGATGGCTTTGGCTTCAAAGGAGATTGAAACGCCAGAAGATTATGTTGCAAGCGAAGACCACACACTTAAAGTTGTTAAAACAGAAAATTTGACAACACTCATGCAAGGGGATATGTTTGCAGACACAAAAAGATATGACGACAGAATCAACGGAAAGACCTATGTTGTGTTTGATATTGAAACAACAGGACTTGACGTAAGCAATGATCAGATTATAGAACTTGGTGCAGTGAAAGTTGTTGATGGAAAATTTACAGAAAAATTCCAGTCTTTTGTAAGGCCAACAATAGACATTCCATTAAAAGTTAGAAAACTTACAGGAATAACTGCCGATATGGTGGCAGACGCACCGGACGTTGAAGTTGTTTTGAAAGACTTTTTTGAATTTACAAGAGATGCAATTATCTGTGGACATAATGCCATCGATTTCGATATGGTTTTTGTGAAGAGAATTGGCAAGGAATATGGCATAACATTTGACAACGAAATTGTGGACACATGGGCTTTGGCAAGACAAAAACACCTTAAAGTTTCAAACTTCAAACTTGGAACGCTTGTAAAATATTTTGGACTTACATTGGAAGGAGCACACAGGGCATGGAATGACGCCTATGCAACGGCAGAAGTGCTTTTGAAACTTTGCGAAGAAAACTAAAAAATTTTTCAAAAATTGGTTGATTTTTAGTTATTTATAGTTTATAATAATAACATCTTGACAGGGAGTGAGCATTTTGTGCTCACTCTTTGTATTAAGTAAAGGTTTTTGGAGGTGCAAATTGGCAAAAGTTAAAGAATTGTGCGAAAAGACCTTTCGACCTGTTGTTGAAGAAATGGGCTACGAATTGGTTGAAGTAAGCTACGAAAAAGAAAATGGGGGAATGAGCCTTATCTTTACAATTGACAAAGATGGTGGAGTAAACATCGACGATTGTGAAATTGTCAACAAAAAACTTGACCCTATGCTTGACGAACTTAACCCAACAGATGACAAACCATATACATTGGTGGTAAGTTCTCCAGGTCTTGACAGACCACTCAAAACAGACAGAGATTTAAAAAGAAATCTTGACAAAGAAGTAGAAATTACTTTGTTTGCAAAACAAGAAGGAAAGAAATTGTTTGTTGGCGTGCTCAAGGCTTACGACGACAAGACGATAACATTGCAAATGCCAAAAGAAACACTTACATTTGAAAGAAACAAGATTGGTTCAATCAAACTTGTTATAAAATTTTAAGGAGAAACAAAATGATAAATAAAGATTTTTTTAAGGCTCTTGACGACCTTGAAGCAGAAAGAAAAATTGACAAAGACACATTTATAAAAACACTTGAAACAGCTTTGACATCAGCTTACAAAAAGATGTATGGAGAAGCAAAGTCAGCTATGGTAAGACTTATTCCAGAAAAGAGCACAATCAGGATTTATTCTTACAAAACGGTTGTTGACGTTGTTGAAGATCCAGACAAAGAAATCTCTTTGGCAGATGCAAAGTTAAACAAAAAGTCTTCAAAAGTTGGCGATGTTGTTATGCAAGAAGAAACAACAAAGGATTTTGGAAGAATTGCAGCGCAGACAGCAAAACAAGTTGTTATGCAAAAACTTCGTGAAATGGAAAGACAAAATGCTGTTTCAGAACTTTCTGAAAAGGAAGATGAACTTTTGACAACAATCGTAAGACGTGTTGATGGAGACAATGTTTACGTTCAGATTCCAGGCACCAACACAGAGGGTGTTATGATGAAAAACGACCAAATCCCAGGAGACAAGTTTAACGTTGGCGACAGAGTAAAAGTTTATGTTAAAAAGATTAAAGAGTCTTTCAAAGGGCTTCAAATTCAAGTTTCAAGAAGCAACATTGGTTTTGTAAGAAAACTCTTCGAACTTGAAATTCCAGAAGTTGCAAGTGGAGAAATCAAAATCAAAAATATTGCACGTGATGCAGGAAACAGAGCAAAAGTTGCACTCTTTACTGACAGACCAAACGTTGATGTTATCGGCGCATGCGTTGGAAATCGTGGAACAAGAATCAACACAATCATCAACGAACTCAACGGAGAAAAGATTGACCTTGTTGAATATTCTGCAGACCCACTTGAATATATTGCAAGAGCTTTGAGCCCAGCAAAAGTTTTGTCAGTTGAAACAAACGACAGCTTAAATATGTCTCAAGTTATTGTGCCTGACGACAAACTTTCACTTGCAATCGGCAGGGGTGGACAAAATGTTAGACTTGCAGCAAAACTTACTGGTTGGAAGATTGACGTAAAACCAGAAAGTTATCTCAAGCCAGCACAAAAAGCTGAAGAAACAGAGACAGAATATGAGCTTACAGAACTTTCAGATGAAGACTCATTTGACTCCATGAACGACTTGGAAGAACTTAAACCACTTGACGAATAAGATTTGTAGGTGAAATATGCAAGACAAAGCTAAAGAAAAGATTAGAATGTGCATTGTTTGCCGTGGACAGAGTGATAAAAAAACTCTTCTTAGAGTTGTAAAAAACAAAGATGGAGAGATTTTTGTTGACAAAACTGGCAAAGCAAATGGCCGTGGCGCTTATGTTTGCAAGAGTAATGATTGTTATCAAAAACTTTGCAAAACAAAGGCTTTAAATCGTGCATTTAAGTGTGAAATTCCACAGGAAATATATCAAAAAATTGGAGAAGAATTTGAATAATATTGATGGACTTATTGGAATCGCAAGAAAGGCAGGGTTTGTGATAATTGGTGGAGAAAATCTGGCATCTTACACAAAAAAACTTTATCTTTTGATTTTTGACAAGTCGGCAGGAACTTCACTTAAAAGAGAAATGAACTTTCTTGCACAAAAAAGACAAATTGAAATAATAGAAGTTGAAAACTTATCAAAACTTGTTGGCGTGCAAAATTGCAAGGCAATTGGCATAAAAAACAAGGCGTTTAGTGAAAACATAAAAAAGACCATAAAAGGAGAATAAATTGGCTACACAACAACTTAACGCATTGAAGACAATAAACAATTTGCAAAGGGACGGCTCTTTGCAGGATTTATTGTTGTCTGTAAAAGAAGTAAAATCAAAGATTGAGACTCTTTCCAAGTCAATTGCAGACAGAAAGAGTGCTTTGCAGGCAAAATCAAACGAAGAAAAGCGCATACAAGAGCTTGAAGCTAAAAAAGCAGAATCTCCAGTGCAGGCTGTTGTTGAAGAAAAGAAGCCTGCTTTGGAGCAGAAAAAGCCTTTTGAACAAAAGAAACAGATTTTCTCTCAAGGCAACAACGGCGCAAACAATTTTAGAAAGTTTGACCCAAATCAAGCAAAACAACGTCCAAACCAACAATTCCGTCCAAACGACAACAGACAGGGACAAAATGGAAAATTTGGGCAAAATCAAAACAGAAATGGTCAATTTAATCAAAGGGGACCACAGGGACAAAAGGGAAACAACTTTGTTTCTACAAGAGCAAATGGATTTAGGTCATTTGTAAATGAAAGACCAACAGAAAGCAGCGCAGTTTTGGCTCAGCCAGAAAGACAATTTGGAAACAAAAACAAACAAAGAAGAAACATTGACGAAACGAAGAAAGTCAGTGCAAGAGCAAGAGCAAACGCTTCAAAACAAAACAACATTCTTGTTCTTGACGAAGATGGTTTTGAAGAGACAACAATGGGCTCAAGAAAACTTATCAAAAAGAAGAAAGAAGCCCCAGTTGTTGTTGCACCACAAGTTACACATGCAGTGCTTACTTCAAGAGAGATTTCTGTAAAAGACTTGAGTGAAAAGATTGGAAAACCAGTAACAGAAATTGTGAAAAATCTTATGCTTTTGGGTGTTATGGCAACAATCAACAGCACAATTGATTTTGACACATGTGAGCTTGTTGCAAACGAACTTGGAGTTACACTTGAACTTAAACTTGACAAGACTTATGAAGAGAAACTTCTTGACAGCTCTGCTATAGACGACGAAAAGAACATGGTAAAACGTCCACCTGTTGTTACGGTTATGGGACACGTTGACCATGGTAAAACATCACTTTTGGACGCTTTCAGAAAGACAAATGTCGTTTCTGGAGAAGCTGGTGGAATCACACAAAAGATTGGTGCTTATCAGATTTCGTTTAATGGAGAAAAAATCACATTTATTGACACACCGGGACACGCTGCATTTACGGCGATGCGTGCAAGGGGTGCTGAAGTTACGGATATTGCAATTTTGGTTGTTGCTGCTGACGATGGAATCATGCCACAGACAATTGAAGCAATCAACCACATCAAAGCTGCAAAAGTGCCTATGATTGTTGCAATAAACAAGATGGATAAGCCAGAAGCAAACCCAGACAGAATTAAACAACAACTCACAGAACATGACATTTTGCCAGAAGAATGGGGTGGAGATGCAATTTGCGTTCCTATTTCTGCAAAGACAGGCATGGGTCTTGACGAACTTAAAAAGATGATTTTGCTTGTTGCCGAAATGCAAGATTTGAAAGCAAATCCAAACAGAATGGCAACAGGAACGGTTATTGAAGCCGAACTTGACAAAAATCGTGGACCAGTTGCCACAATTCTTGTTCAAGCAGGAACACTTAAAATTGGCGATTCAATCATGTCCGGTATAACATACGGAAAAGTTAAAGCCATGTTTGACGAAAATGGAAAGGCTGTTAAAAAAGCCACACCATCAACGCCTGTTTCGGTTATGGGATTTAATGATGTTCCAAATTCTGGTGATGCTGTTTATGTTGTTGACGAAAGTCTTTCAAAACAGGTTATCAACGAAAGAATAAACAAACTTAAGGCAGAGAGAGCAAAACATACTTCTGGAGTAAGTGCTGACGACTTTATGAGCAGAGTAAACGAAGGAAATCTCAAGGCTCTCAACATCATTATCAAGGCCGACACTCAAGGCTCTGTTGAAGCGCTTAAAGCAACACTTGAACAAATCAGAAATGACGAAGTTAAGGTTGTTACAATTCACAGCGCAGCCGGTGGAATCACAGAAAGCGATTTGGTTTTGGCTCAAACGACAGGAGCAACGGTTGTTGCGTTTAACATCAAAGTTCCTACAAAGATGCAACAGATGGCTGACAGCTTGAAAGTTGAAGTTTTGGAATCAAAGATTATTTACGAACTTGTTGACCAAATCACAAGACTTTCAAAGGGAATGATGACAATCAAATATGAAGAGAAGTATGTCGGCAAGGCAGAAATCAGAGTTGTCTTTAAACTTTCTTCTGCAGGAAAAGTTGCAGGAAGTTATGTTCTTGATGGAAAGATTCAAAGAAATGGCATCGCAAAGGTATATCGTGGAGAAGAACTTATTGGCGAAACAACGATAGAATCTTTGAAGATTGTAAAAGACGAAAAGAGTGAAGTCGCAAAGGGCTATGAATGTGGTATAAAACTCCGTGATAACATCGATTTTGCCGAAGGCGACATCTTGGAATGTTATGTAAAACAAGAAGTAAAAAGAGACTAGAAAAATCTAGTCTCTTTTTTGACAAAATTGCGCTTTTTTATTTGCTAAATTATGCACATTTAACTAAAATAGGACTATAGGGGGTTTTATGTCTAACAGAATTGAAAGAGCAAACAGCGAAATACAAAGATGTCTTCTTGAAATCATTCAAACAAAAATGAATGATCCAAGACTTGACAAGATTGTAAGCATCACAGAAGTAAGCGTTACTCCAGATTTTAAATATTGCAAAGCAAAGGTAAGCGTGCTTGAAGTAAACGAAATAGCAAGCGTAACAAAAGTTTTGCAAAAAAGTGAAGGATATATAAAAAGAGAACTTGCAAAGATGGTTGATATGCCACAAGTCCCAAAGATTCATTTTGTTGTTGACAAAAGCACAATGAGTGCGATTAGAGTTGAAGAGATTTTGCGCACTTTAAAAA
>CAKJYB010000012.1 GCA_918241715.1 Clostridiales bacterium | reverse complement strand
TCTTCATACAGCGCTTCCCTTTCTGGCAAAACTTTGACAACTTCCTTTTCAAGTTTTTCAATGTTTTGTCCTGTCTTTACAGAAACCAAAATTGTCTTTAAGTCAAAGTCAAGTTGTTTTCTATCTCCCTTTGTCTGCACAAGAAAGACGTGTTCGCATTTTTCGTTGAGCATTTTTATATAGTCAATCTCTTCTTCCTGCAACGGCTTAGTCCCATCAAAAAGATACAAAATCACATCAGCGCCAGCAATAGCACTGCGCACATTTTTCATCATAAATCTGTCAAGTTTGTTTTCGCTGTGGTGAATCCCCGGCGTGTCAACAAAAATAATTTGATAGTCCTTTTCTGTCTTTATACCAAGAATGGAATTTCTTGTTGTCTGCCTTCTATGAGACACAATGGCAACTTCTTCTCCAACAATGTAATTGACAAGACTGCTTTTTCCTGCATTTGGTTGGCCTAAAACTGCAACATATCCACACTTCATCTTGTCACCCCCAAAGACTCCAAAATTTTATTTGCCGTTTTTGTCATGATTTCTTCGTCTTTCTTTTCAATGTGATCATATCCTAAAAGATGCAACAAGCCATGCAATGCAAGGAAACAAACTTCTCTTTCTTTTGAGTGCCCATATTCTTTTGCCTGCAAATATGCAATCTTTTTACATATCACAATATCACCCAAAAACAACTTTTTATCATCAAAATTGCGTTCCGAATCAAAATTTTTTAGTTTTTCGTCATATTTTTTGTTTAAATTTGGAAAAGATAAAACGTCGGTTTCTCTGTCAATTTCTCTGAATGTTTTGTTTAGGTTTTGAATTTCACTTCCACTTACAAAATTAAGCGAAACACTGACCATAGAAAAATCTTCGCCAAGAATTTCTCCTGCCCTTTCGTATATCTTTTTTATCTTGTGTTTATATGGAAAACTTTTGCCATCAACAAACATTTTCTCCCCCTATCAAGCCATAACTTACCACACAATAATTTACAATCGTAGTGGTCCCCAGATGTCTTATTGTGTAATACTCTTCAATTATTTTATCATGTTTGTTTGTTTTTGACAACGCTTTTTGTTTTGATTTTTCTATAATTTGTTCTTTTACATCCTCAAATTTTTCATTTACAATTTTTTCTTCGATTTCATAATAGGTTGTCCTTTTAAGTTTAAAAGGCAAAAAGATGTTTTTTGTCAGTTCTTTCTCCGACTTTTCCGTTTCGTATTTTTCAAACTTTACGTCTTTTGACAAAGAATAAATCTTCAGGCCAAAAAGCATGACGTCTTCTTGCTCCAACTTTCTGCCCGTCCTTTTTCTCTGCACATAGTTTTCAAAGTGTTCAACATCTGCTTCATTGTAAATTTCTGCATAGATGTTTGCTTCAGCCTTTACCTGCCGTTTGTTGCCAGAAGTGTCAACCACGTAAGGCTCAACAAGTTTGTCCCCTTTTCTCACAAAATCGCCAACCTTGACAAGTGGTGTGCCAGAAATCAGGTCGATTTGTTTGATTTGGCCATTATTTTGGGCAAAAATAGGGCAAAATTGCCTAAAAATCTCTTCCGGAAGCAGTTTTTCTTTGACATTTAAAACAAGCGTCTGTCCCCTTATTGTGCAAGAAACGAAACTGAGTTTGTCAAATTTCTTCAAAACTTCAATCTCAACTTCCTTTGTGTCAAGTTTGTTTTTTTTGTTTGAAAAAGCGTCTTTTACAAAACAGACAATTTCGTTTTTATCCAAGACCTGTGCACCAACAACCTGATATTGAAAAATATATCTGCCCTGCAAAATGTACGCCAAAACAAAAAGAAATGTTGCAACAAGAATTCCATAATGTTTCAACATGGCACAAATTAAAGGCAAAACTCCTTGATGTTTTAAAACTTCGGTTTCAAATCCGTTTGCAACAAGTTCACCTTTTACAAACTTATAATCCCTAAAATCAACAAAAAACTCCGTCTCATTTTTTGAAATTCTTTTTATGTTGAAGATTTTGGTTTGATTTGCAAGTTTGTTTAAAACTTTCTCTTGGTTTAGTCCTTTGATTTTAAAATGAGAAACACCCCTTAAATTCATAGTTGTTCCACCTTTTTTATCTTTCCGGCAATTTTGAGGGTTGTTTCACTCATTTCCACCAAATACAAGTCTTGTCCATCAACAACAATCACCCCACCACTGACCTTAAACGAAATGTTTTCTTTAGAAAGCGACAGAACACCAAGTTGCCCTTCAACATACAATATCTCTCCGGATATGTTTATAATATTAAACCCCAGAAGTTTTTTGTCTTTTATTCTTTTTACATTCTTTTTTATCTCATCAAAAAAATTAAACATCGCTCACCATAGTATTGTATGAAAAATGTTTTGTTTAAAGAATAAAAAAAAGAGCTTTCACTCTTTTTAATCTTCGTTTCTTCTTAAAAGTTCATCCAAAACTGCATCTCTTTTCTCTGGAGAAAATTTTCTAAGCGCTTCGTCAAATGCGTCATCGTCCATGTTTTCAAGAGCTTCAAAGTCGACGTCGCTTATGTCAACCCCACCAAAAATCGAATTTGGCTGTGGTGCCGGCTGTGCCTGTTGTGCAGGCTCTTCTGCCGTCTTTTTTTCAGGAACGTCTTTTTTCTCTTTCTTTATAATTTCAAAGTCCTCAAGCTCTGCCTTGATTTCTTTGCTTTCTTCCTTGTTTTCTTTTGTTTCAAGTTCGTAAGACTTAATTTCTTCTTCCGTCTTTTTTTGTCTAAAATCTGCAAGTCTTTCGTCGTGTTTTTTCTTTGCCAAAACAAAATAAAGGACAAAACAAAGGCTGACAAACAAAATTGCTGCAAGATATACAAAAACCATGCTTTAATCCTCCTTTTTATCCTTTAAGGTGTTTCTTTTAAGCTCTGTGTCTGCCATGAGATTTTGGATTTTATAATAGTCAACAACATCTTGCATCTTTCCTTCTTCAATGGCTTTTATTATTGCTTTTGGAACTTCAGCTTCCTGTGCTGCAGCCTTTGCACGCATTTCTTCTGCTCTTGCTTTCATTTCTTGTTCTACGGCAACAGCTTCTTGCTTTCTTTCTTCAAGTTTTTGCATGCTCAATCTGTGATCCTTTTCCATTTGGGCATTTTCTACGTCAATCCCCCTGTTCTTTCCAAGGTCAATATGAATCACATCTGCCGAAACAAGTTCGTATTTTGAATTTTCGTCAATTCCGGCTTCAAAAATCGCCTTGTCAAGATATTCTGGGTGAGCAATAAGCGTTGATGCCTTTTCTGTGTTTGCAATCTTTGTTACAACAGCTTCAATTCCCCTTGCAGAAATTGTTTCGTCTGTAACGCCATTTAAATACGTCTTTAAGTTGACTTTCAAAGAAAGAGAAACCTTTGCGTTTATTTCATAATTGTCCATTGTTACTGCTGTTGTAAGTGGAAGTTCTATCACCTTTGGTTGAACGCACTCATGGACAAGTTGAAGAACATTTAACCCAGAGACATCAACAGCCTTTGCAAATGGCAAATCAATACTGATTTTTGCAAGTTTTGCAGCGTTCATGCCTTCAACAACTCTTCTTGCCTTTCCACCACTTACAGAAATTGACTCAAGTTCTGCAAGCAAAATCTTCATTTTCTGCTTCTTTGCAAAAATATATGCTGAAACAACATCTTCCAAATCAACCTTTCTGGTCTTCATGGCAATAAGTGTAAAGCCGGAAATAAAAGCTCCTGAAAACATTGCAGAAAAATAGTATTTTTTGGGCAACAAAACAAAAAAGACAACAAGCAAAACAAAAACAACACTTGCAACAACAATTCCTGCAATCACTCCTGAGCTCATATCTTCTCCTAATATGCCCTTATTTTATCATACCAGACACAATTTGTCTATAGCAAAATAAAAAAAAGAAACCGAAGTTTCTTTTTTTATTCTTCTATCTCATCGTCCATTGGGTAAATGGTTGCTGCAACTTTAAATGCATAACTCTTGTTTGCTGCGTTGTCTTTGTCCTTTTCGATGTCAAAGTACACTTCCATAAAGTCGCACACACCCCTAAATTTTTCTTCATTGAGTGTGCCATATTGTCCATAGCTTGAAGAGTCGTTGAGCTTGTAATAATCTTTTGCTTCTGTTGTTCCACTAAGAAGAATGTATCTTGAATCCGCCCCTGTTCCTTGTCCGTTTGCAAAAGCATTTATTGCACCACCACCAATATTGTTGTCAAATCTTGTGTTGATAATGATTTCTTGGCTAAACTTTGTGTCGGATTCTTCATCTTCGCCAATGATTACGTCCATAACATCATCATCACATGCAGAGTGTGGTTCTGGAAGACTTGGGTCCGAAATGATTCCATTCTTTCCATATTTGATGGTAAATTTGTATGCTGCTGCTTCAATGACAACATCATTCACGCTGTCATAATATCTAAAGCCAATATTGATTGTCAAACCATTTTCTTCGTCAATCACTCTTGTTGAGCCTGTAGCCAATTCATAATATTCAAACATCAAATGGACATTGCCAAGTCTTGTCCCAAGGCTTGTAGAACGTGGGAAGAACACAATGCTTTGATACTCCGCAGCTTCAATCTTTTCAAACATTTCATCGTCGTTTTCACTGATACTGAATGCGTCCCCTGCATAATCGGTGATTTTTGATGTCAAAAAGCCGTTTGCAAGAGTTACTTTTTGGTATGCTCCATCAACTACTCTTCCACCAATAGGAACTTCCATGCAAACGTGTTTAATGATATTGTAAACTGACGCACCATAGTTTCGATAATATGTGTTTCCATTTAACTCAAAAGAATTTGGGCTGTTTGGTCCAATCACTTCATCCAAAATAAAGTCCGTGATTGCAATCATATCTTTGTAAGCAAGTCCAATATAATTTGTCGTTGCTTTATATTTTTCTTTAACATTTTCCAATGCGTCTTTGATATTGATTCTGTTTGCTCCCCAGCCACCAACCAAAATTGGAGAATCGCTTCCAGTTTTAAGTGCTGCAGGAATCTCAAAATCAAAGAACGCTGCATCATCTTCTCTGTTGTAGCCAAGTGCTGTAAGATAAGCGACATATTCAAGTGCATCTTGATAGTAGTTTATCCAAACTTCAGAATCTGGATTGTATGCTGGAGATTTGTAGAAATCAACGACATTTTCTCCTTCTACTTGCTCTTTGTAAACTGGAGAAGCAGCAGCTGTATACAAATAGCCATAATAAATGCTTGGCTCAGTTACACCCAAATCTTTTATTCTGTTATACAACTTCCAGTCGTCAAAACCGATTGCGTCTAAATCGACAATAACTGAAATTTTTCCGTTTGAATCAGTTGGATTTACCGTTATTCCATCTAAACCTGAGAAAATTGTAATATCTTCGTTTATTGTCTTTCCCCATTTCCAATTTTGGTTTGTGTTTAATATGATAGTTTGGGTATCACTTTCCGTTGTTTCATTTGTTATCGTATATCTAATCGAATCTCTAAAATAGAGTTGTTTCCCATCTTCATTAAGTTGAGTTTCTTGGTCTACAACCTGACCAATTGCAAATTTGTTTGGAGCCTCTGCTGTGTATTTTTCAAACTTCCAACTTCTAAGTTTATCTTGCAAGTCTGGGTCAGACACTTCGGTATAATCAATATCTCTTGAAATAATTGTATAGTAATCAGCAGCTGTGTCATTACGCGCATAAAGCTCATAAAGATAGTTCATAACACTTCTTGCAAAAATGTTGAAAAAGTTTTCTGAATAACCACCTAAAGCTTCATCAAAGTCATAGTCTTCAGGACGAGACAAAACCTTTGCTCCTGAGAGCAACTTTGGATCGGCATCCCTGTCGTCAGACTCTTCATCATCTTCGTCTGGTTCTTCATCTTCGCTTGGATCTTCTTCACTTTCACCACTTTCACCACCAGAGCCACCACCTGAAGCACCACAATTAGTTGATCCAAGAAGGAAGGTGAAACATAGGCATAAGCAAAGCATCTTTAGAAGCAGACTTAACCAATTCTTCTTCATGTCTTTATGATATCACACAAAACAAAAAAAAACAATAAAATTAAAAAAAAACTTGGCGTAGCCAAGCTTTCTTTGTTTGATAGACATATCCTAAAACTCTCTTCCGTCCAAATTGTAGATATAACTTTGTGCGTTTTGTGGAGTTTCTGTTTGATAAGTCGAAACATTTTCTTGAGAAACTTCTTCAAGTTTTCTGTCTGAAACATGGAAATAAATTGTTTCGTTGTTTTCTACTCTAGTTTTGCTGAGAGCTTTGATTGAGTAAGTACGAAGAATCCCGTCATTTGTAAACGCCATCATCTTGTAAATCAAGCCATTTCCATATGTATAATCTTCTGCAAGGGTTGGCGTCTCAAAAGCAAACAAAACATTTGCTTCAACATTTTCAAGAGCCAAAACATTTTGTGCTCTTGTGTTGATGCTTTCTTGTGTTGATTCATTGTCTATCGAATTTATGTCTGCAAACATAATTTTTCTTACATTTACAGAATTCAATGCCGTTTCAAAGTCTTCTTTTGTTGTTGCGTTTTTAATTGCGTTGTTCACTTCGTCATCATTGAAATAAATCTTTCTGAAATCAACAAGCGTGCCGTCTGTGGTTGATTTTGATGTAACATAAAATGCAAGACCATTTTCATCAAAGTCAACAAGCATAATCTGTCCAAGTTCTTCGTCTATTTGCGCCTTTCTTGCATAAACACTCTGACCAAACTGGTTGTCTCCATTCATCCACTTTGTCAACACGTCAATCACAAGTGGCATGTTGTATTTGCCATCTACTTTGATGTTTTCTTCGTCAATGATTGGTGGTGGATTTTGTCCGTTTTCTTTATAATTTTCTGGAGCAACAACGCTTTCTTTTCCAAAATTGCTTACAGAAAATGCTTCTGTGCTGTTGTAGAATTGAACTCTATCTTCATTTTCAACGACTGCGAAATACTTTCTTCCACTTATTCTTATAACAAAATAACCCTCTGATTCTACATAGCCAGAATTTGTGAGATCTGAAAAGTCAAAATGTCTGTCAACCTCACCCTCTGCTCTGTAGTAAACGCTTTCTTGTGTGTTGTATGTATAAACGTAGTTTTTGCCATCTTCTAAAGTGTAAATTGTTGTGTCAACTTTTGTGTTGTTTCCGTCAACATGATATGCGACAACACCATCATCAACCACGTATTCAACCAAATAATTTGGGGTTTTAAGTTTTTCAACAATATTTGCAAAATAGGCTTGATCTTGTTCTACTTTTGCATCGTCAATATACTTTTCAGGAATTGCCACTTTTGTTGTGCCGATATTGTAGAATGTCAATGTTTGGTTTTCAGATTCCAAAACAATCTTGTCGCCTTGATAAAAAGCCTTTCCTGTTGAGCCATCAGCAAAGGAAACTCCTGCTTCTGTTTCTGAAAGAGCCCTAAAAGTGATTCCGTTTGCATCGTAGCTTGGAATTTCTGATTCGTTTATTGCAACTTTGTGATAATCAGACCCATCGTATCTGTACATGTAGCTCTGCATCCCACGCTCGTAAATTGTGTCTTCATTTCTAACTTTATTTCCGTCAAAAAGATATGTCTGCGTTGAGTGTGAAACACTTCTGTCAAAAGTGAAGTTTCCACCTTTTACGCCGTTATATCCTGTTTCGATTGTTTCTTTAAATTCTTCATTCTTGTCTGTTTCGACAATTGATGGCCCTGTTCCTGTCCCAGAGTTGTTGTTTCCATTATCACAAGCTGCAAGTGGTCCAAAAAAACAGCTGCCAGCCAGCACAGTTACAATTATTTTTTTCAACTTTCCCATAGCATTCTCCTAAATCTATCTTTATTCTAGCACATATTCGCACGTTTTTCAATACATAATTTTAAAAAATTATTCACTGCGCATAAAGAAAAACAAATATTGCTGTGCATAACCAGAGAGACTTCCAAACTCTTCGGTCAACGAAAACCTAATCTTTTCTCTGTTTGACTCTTTGCCATAAAACTTTTCATACATTTGATGTATCCAAGTGTCAACAGGAAAAACATCCTGCCTTGAAAAACCAAAAAGCAAAATGCAGTCTGCAACTTTTGGTCCAACACCCATAAGCATTTGCAATTTTTTTCTCAAGGTTTTCGTGTCAAGTTTTTGCCAATCTTGCAAAGTGTTGTCATCAATTTGTCTTAGCACTTCAAACAAATATTTTGCCCTGTATCCAGCACCCATTTTTGCAAAATCTTCTTCCGTTGCTTTAAGAAGTTGTTGTCTTGTTGGAAATGCAAAATATCCGTTCATCTTCCTGCCAAATTTTTCTCTTATCCTAAACAAAATTTGCTTGATTCTTTTTATGTTGTTGTTTGCAGAAACAATAAAAGAAATAAGCGTTTCAAACAAATTTTGCCTTAAAATTCTGATTCCGTAACCAAATTTTACTGGATTTTCTAAAATTTTGTGTTTTGAAAGAACTCTCTTAATTTGAGAATAATCTGTCTTTAAATCAAAATAATTTTCAAAATATTCTGGTGATTTTGTCTTGATTAAAAAGCCATTTTTATCTTCAAAAATCTCTGCCATTTTGTCTGCAGAAAACACTATATAATTGTCATTTTTTTGAAATGAAAAAACTTGCCCACATTCCAAAATGTGTTCGATGTTGAAATCTTCTTTCCCGACAATTTCAATTCCGTCTTTGACAAATTTATATTTCATATTTCCTTAAAACAAAAAAGAGCTTGCGCCCTTTTCTTATTCAGCAATAACTGAAACAATATTTTTTCCGTTGCTCTTTCCAAAGGATACTTTTCCGTCCTTTGTTGCAAAGAGTGTGTAGTCTCTTCCCATTCCAACATTTGCACCTGGATAAATCTTTGTGCCACGTTGTCTAATGATAATTGAACCTGCTGTAACATGTTGTCCAGCATATGCTTTAACTCCAAGTCTTTGTGCTTGAGAATCTCTTCCGTTCTTGGTGCTACCGCCACCCTTGTGATGAGCAAAAAGTTGTAAATTAATATACATTTTCTTTTACCTCCATTTTTGCGTATCTGGCATAGTTTTTTACAATATCTTCAAGTGTAAGTTCCATGGCTCTAAGAAGTGTTTGAGTTTTCTCTTCTTCAAAGTTTTCAATCCAAACGTGCAAATATGCATCTTTCATGTCATACTTCACATTTGCCTTTGCAACTTCTCTAAGCCCGACAAGTGCCATTTGAGTTGCTGTAGATATTCCACTGCACACAATATCACTGCCCTCTTCTGCATAACCACTATGGCCTTTAACTTGATATTCGTATATCATGCCATTTTTTTTGAAAATCGTAATCTTCGTCATAATTACATCTTTATAGAAACAATTTTAATTTCGGTCCATGGTTGTCTATGACCTTGCTTGCTTCTTACATTCTTTTTTGGTTTATATTTAAACACAACGATTTTATCGCCCTTTCCGTGTGCAACAACTTCTGCTGTCACTTCGGCAGTTTTTACGATAGGTGTCCCTGCAATTGTCTTCTTTCCGTCTGAAACGAGCAAAACGTCAAGGTTGATCTTGTCGCCAACTGCATGTTCAAGTCTTTCAACTCTAACAACATCGTTTTCAGTAACGTTGTATTGCTTTCCACCTGTTTGAACTACTGCAAACATTTTTAATACCTCCTCTATCCAAACTCGCTGTTAAGGTGCACTTTGTGTCTTTCAAAACCTTTTCCACGCGGATACATGCGTATTATAGCAGAATTCAAGCGTTTTTGTCAAGTATATTAAAAGAAAAAAGCCCAGCAAATTTAGGCTTTTTGTTTGTTTAAATATTCTTTGAAATAATCCGGCAGTTCTGCCTGAAAAGTCATCTCTTTTTTTGTCCTTGGGTGCACAAAAGAAAGTTTGTATGCGTGCAACAACTGCCCCTGAAGACCTTTGACTTCCCTTCCATAGACTTTGTCCCCAACAACAGGGTGTCCAAGATGTTTTGCATGAACTCTGATTTGATGTGTTCTGCCCGTTTGAAGCATAAACTCAACAAGACAGGTTTTGGAAAATCTTTGCAAAACCTTATAATCTGTTATTGCAATTCTCCCGTCTTTTTGCACACTCATCTTTTTTCTGTCTTTCGGATCACGCTTGATAAATGTCTCAATGTGCCCTTCGTCATTTTTAGGATTTCCGTCCAAAAGAGCAAGATAGTTTCTGTGGCAAGTCTTGTTTTTGATTTGTTCTGCCAAATCGACATGTGCAAAATCATTTTTTGCGACAACAAGCAATCCACTTGTGTCTTTATCCAGCCTATGAACTATTCCCGGCCTAATTTCACCATTTATGCCACTTAAATCCTTAATATTATAT
>CAKJYB010000011.1 GCA_918241715.1 Clostridiales bacterium | reverse complement strand
CACCCTTAAGGAACCTGAAATTTTGCCTGGCAGATTTCCAAATTTGCTTGTAAATGGCGCATCAGGAATTGCTGTTGGTGTTGCAACAAACATTCCACCACACAATCTTGGAGAAGTTGTTGATGGCGTTGTTGCATACATAAACAATCCAAACATCAAACTTGACGAAATGATGAAAATCATTAAGGGGCCAGACTTCCCAACAGGTGGAGAACTTATTCTTGGTGAAGGTTTGAAAAGTGCCTATGAAACAGGAAAGGGAAAAATCACCATACGTGCCAAAGTTGGAATAGAACAAAGTGGCGACAAACAAAACATTATCATCACAGAAATTCCATATCAGGTAAACAAAGCACTTCTTTTGCAAAAGATTGCAGAACTTAAAGAAAAGAACAAAGACAAACTTTCTGTCATAAGCGAAATCAGAGACGAAAGCGACAGAAGTGGAATGAGAGTTGTTATTAGACTCAAAAAAGAAGCAAACGCAAAAAAGATTTTGGGTTATCTCTATCAGTCAACAAATTTGCAGACATCATTCTCTATTTCAATGATTGCTATTGCCGGTGGAAAACCAAAACAAATGAGCCTTTTGGACATCATTTCTTACTACACTGCATATCAAAGAGAAGTCATTTTGAGAAGAACAAAATTCGATTTGCAAGTTGCAAAAGACAGGGCACATATTGTTGAAGGACTTTTGATTGCAATCAAAAATATTGATGCCGTAATCAAAATTATCAAAACTTCTGCAAATGTTACGGAAGCAAAACAGAGACTTAGAGACAAATTTGACTTGTCAGAAAAACAGGCTCAAGCCATTTTGGATATGCGTCTTGCAAGACTTGTAAATTTGGAAGTAAACAAACTTGAAGAAGAACTTAAAGATCTTAAAGCAAGAATTAAAGAACTTGAAGCAATTGTTGGCTCTAAGAAACTTCAACTTGAAGTTGTAAAGAAAGAACTTTTGGAAATTAAGAAAAAATACAACACGCCAAGACGTTCTCAAGAGATTAAGAGTGAAGAAGTTGTGCTTGCAAAAATTGAAGATGTCGAAGACACAAAAGACTATCTCATCACACTTTCTGCAGGAAAGACATTGAAGAAAGTAAGCACAAAAAATTATGCAAAATCACAAAGAATGTTGACCGACACTTCAACATTGTTTGATGTCCACACAAGCGTTTTGGAAGCAAAGGCATCTGACACAATTTTGGTGTTTACTGACAGGGGAAATTGCTTAAAACTTTCTGTTGACAAGATTCCAGAATCAAAGTGGAGAGACAAAGGTTATCCAATCAAGCAACTTGAAAAGACCCTTGACATTATGGAAACGCCGGTTTCCGTTTTGAAAGTTGAAGGAGATGGAGAAATTGTCTTCTTTACACAAAAAGGTATGATCAAACGTAGCACCGAAAAAGACACGATTGTTTCAAAGGGTGTATATCAGGCAATCAAACTTGCAGATGATGACAAACTTATTGCTGTAGAACATGAGCAAAAGGGAAGATCGTTTGTGATGCTCTCAAAGAGTGGTTATTGCGTAAACTTTGAAAAGACGGAAGTTCCAATTCAAGGAAGAATTTCTGGTGGTGTAAAGGGAATTAACCTTGAAGACAAAGACGTCGTTGTTTATGCAGGACAAAGCATAAATGGTGAATATATGATTGTAACAAACAACGGCTATGTAAAGCGTTTGTCTGCACTTTCAATTCCACTTTGTGCAAGATACAGAAAGGGCGTAAAATATATCAACTTTGAAGGCAACGGAAAGGCTGTTGCGTATGTTGGAACATGCGACAAACTTGCAGTCGATTTTGGCCTTAAATTCTCTTTGGTGGAGATGTCAAAGCATAAGGTCTCAAGCGACAGGTTGAACTCCGGAAACGAAACAATCAAAAAGAAATTCCTAGGAATTTACAATTTTGTTGATTAAAAAATAAATAAAATGGCACAAAACATTGTGCCTTTTTTGTTCGTATTTTACGTTTATATATCGATTTGCAATTATTTTTTCTATATTTTTTTATTTTAATAAAAAAAATGTCAAAATATTTTGAATTTTGCCATTTTATGTATATAATAATTATATGAGAAAGAAATTGTTTACATTTTTGTTGACAATTTTTATGTTGGCCGCAGTCTTCTGTGGTAGTGTTTCTTGTGGCACAAATTCTGATGACAATAGTGGGCTTTCAAGCGAAGTTGAAACTTTGGAAGAAGAATCTCCAGCAAAAGTTAAGACGTCGGGTGATTGGACCACTTATTATAATAACGGACAGGGGCCAACAGGCACATATAGTGATCCTATCAAGATCTATTCTGCAGAAGATTTGGCGAATATTGCTGTTTGGACAAATGACAACTATGTGAGCCGTTTTGATGGTTCTTATTATTTATGTACAGCGTATTATGAACTATGCAATGATATAGATTTGTCGGCACACTATTGGGTTCCTATTGGGACAAGTGGAAGACCATTCAAGGGACATTTCAATGGGAATGGACATACTATCTATGGAATGTACATAAACAAAAACACTCCACAGGGGCTTTTTGGGAAAATAAACGGAGCATATATTGAAAATGTGAACGTGATTGGTAACATCACCAAAAACAACTACTACGTTGGTGGGATTGCTGCATGGTTAGAAGGGGACGATTCAGAAATCAACAATTGTACTTTTGATGGGACCATCACTTTAGGCTCTGATACAAGTGATGGAGATGTTGGTGGAATTGTTGGGTCTATAAAAAGCACAGACAACGACTCAAATACATCCGTGGTTAAAAACTGCATTTTCTATGGAACTTTTTCAATTTCTGAAGGATGTGGTGTTGAGCTTGGTGGAATTGTTGGAAGCATAAACGCTAGATCGCATGTTGAGTATTGTGCAAACCTTGGCAGGTTTGGGACTATATCCCTTTCAAAAGGCAATAGTGGATATGTTGGTGGAATTGTTGGTTAT
>CAKJYB010000010.1 GCA_918241715.1 Clostridiales bacterium | reverse complement strand
AGATCCTTAACACGTCCACCACGAACAAGCACAACGCTGTGTTCCTGCAAGTTGTGTCCAACACCTGGAATGTAGCATGTTCCTTCTTGACCATTTGAAAGTTTTACTCTTGCAATTTTTCTCAAAGCAGAGTTAGGTTTTTTAGGTGTAGCTGTTCTTACGTTCAAGCAAACACCACGCTTTTGTGGGCACTCTTCAAGAAGTGGTGCCTTCTTTTTCTTGTCAAAAGTTTTTCTACCTTTTCTTACTAATTGGTTAAATGTAGGCATTCTGTTTCTCCTTTTTTCAAATTTCCATTTTTAAATCCGGATGGATTTGTCATAAAAAATGACACGAACCTGCGTTCGTGCCATAAAAAATGCTTTTTTAACTGAAACATGAACAACACAAACCTTTTGGGTCCCAAAGTCAAAATACTTCGGTCGGTGAAGCACTACAAATGCCACCTGTTGTTTGTTTGTACTTTTCAACAAAAGCACTGTTTCCGACAACGAAACACATTTTGTATTATACTTATATATGTGTCCGTTGTCAAGAGATTTTGAAAGATTTTAAAAGAAATTAAGCCACTTTTTCTGAACTGGGTTTGGATGGTCCGGTCTTTTCACAAATTTGCCAAAGCTGTTCAGTTTGTAGTGATAGTTGTTATCACAAGGTTTTATCTTCTTTCTAAGAACGAACAACATTGGATTCGTTAAATAGTCTCTAGCTTTGATTGGCACTTGTGTATTTACGCAAATAAACTTTGGTGGAAAGCCTGTGGCAACGTCTTTTACTTGAGAAAAAGCCAATTCAATATTTCCACTCTTTGTTGCAGCCCACTTCATTTTCTGGTGGCACTTTTTACATTTTGGTGGCAGCAAAAAATCAAGCGCTGTAAAAGAGTAGTTTAACCACGCTATTTGCGTTCTCTGTGAATGGTCGTCAGGGAAATTTGCCATGTTTCCACCCCCTTACCTTTTTAGTATAACACAAAAAATGCTAATTATCAATAAAATTCGACATAAATTCTTCTTCGGTCAAAACTGGAATTCCAAGAGTTTTTGCCTTGTCAAGTTTGCTCCCGGCTTCAGCACCAGCCAACACGTAAGAAGTTTTTGCAGAAACGGAAGAAGCCGTCTTTCCACCATTTTCTTCAATTATCTTGGTCATTTCTGGTCTTGTGTAGTGTTCAAGTGTGCCCGTAAGCACAAATGTCAACCCCTGCAACTTTTGTGATTTTGTTGCATTTTCGCAGAATGGAACAACATTCGCTTCCAAAAGTCTGTCAATTTCGTTTAAGTTGTTTTCGTCTGCAAAATAGTCGACTATATTTTGGGCAATAACATCTCCAACGTCTTCAACTTCAACAAGTTCTTCAACCTTGACGTTTTTGAGTTTTTCCAAAGTGTCAAAGTGTTTTACAAGGTCTTTTGCCGTCTTTATTCCGACTTCACTGATTCCAAGCCCAAAAACAAAACGGAAAAGTTCAATCTTTTTGCTTCTCTCAATTGCGTCAAGAATGTTTTGTGCCTTTTTGTCCTGAATCTTTTCAAGAGAAACAAGTTCTTCCTTTGAAATTTGATACAAATCTGAATAGTGTCTCAAATTTAAGTCGTTGTAAAACTGAATTATCGTCTTTTCAGAAAGGCCTTCAATGTTAAACGCTTCTCTGCTTACAAAATGCGTGAGTCTTGCCACAACTTGTTCCTGACAGCCATCATGGTTTGTGCAGAACAAAAGTGGACCTTTTTTGACAAGGTTTGCCCCACAACATGGACAGGTTTTTGGCTCTTCAATCACCTTTGAGTCGGCATACTTTTCTGCAAGCCCCAAAACTTCTGGGATAACTTCGTTGCTTCTTCTTATAAACACCCTACTTTTGATATAAACGTTCTTTTTTCTTATATCTTCAATGTTGTTTAACGTTGCCCTAGAAATTGTTGCTCCGGCAAGATAGACCGGCTCTAACACGGCAATTGGAGAAACTTTTCCACTTCTCCCAACCTGCCAAACAACATCTTCAAGCATGGTTGATGTTTCCTGCGCTTCAAACTTGTATGCTCTTGCCCATTTTGGAAATTTGTTTGTGTATCCAATTTCTTCTCTTGGTGCAACCTGATTAAGTTTTACAACCATTCCGTCAATCATAACGTCAAGGTCGTTTTTTACTTTGTCGATTTCCAAAATCAACCTTTCAACATCTTCACCCTTTTCAACAACTCTAAAATATTCCCCAGTTTTAAAGCCGTTATCGGCAATAAAGTCGTGCATCTCTTTTTGCGTCTCAAATTTTCTGCCTTCGCAGAGCAAAACGGCATAACAGAAATAATCAAGCCCACGCTTTGCCGTTTCTTTTGGGTCCAAGTTTCTTATTGCTCCAGCAACGCCGTTTCTTGGGTTTTTAAGTGGCTCTAAAGCAGTTTTGTTGTATCTTTTGAAACTGGAATTTGTCATCATTCCTTCCCCTTGCAAAATAAGCCTGCCTTTGAAAGGAATTTCAAGTGGAACAGATTTGATTGTCTTTACTTGTTCCGTAACATCTTCTCCTATTTCTCCGTTTCCACGTGTTGTGGCGCTGACAAACTTTCCGTTGTTGTATTCCGTAACAATTGTAAGTCCATCAAACTTAAACTCAACGGCATAAGTTGGTTTTTTTACAAACTTTTCCATGTCCTTAAAAAAGTCATTTAACTCTTCAAAACTTCTCACCTTGCCCATGGAATAAAGTCTTACTTCGTGTTTTTTCTTTACAAACTTGTCAAGCACGTCTCCACCAACTCTCTGTGTTGGAGAATTTGGCAAAACAACCCCAAGCTCTTTTTCAAGGTCGACCAACTCATCATAAAGTTTGTCATATTCCTTGTCAGAAATTGTTGGGTTGTCAAGTTCGTAATAATTGCGATTGTGAATCAAAATTTCTTCAACAAGCGCTTTCATTCTTTCCATCTTATTCATCTTTCCACTTCTCCAAACTTGTAGAATCTAGCATAATTTCCTTTATGCCAACCTGCTCAAAGTCAATTTTTCCCACAAGACCATCATCTGAAATTTCAACAATCGTTCCATCGCCAAACCTTGGCAAGAAAACTCTATCTCCTACATTATAACCACTTTCAAAAAATTCTTCATCTTTTTTTGCGTTGTTTTCCTTTCTTTTTCCAACCGACCCACCAGCCCTTGATGGATCAACAATATTAAGTTCACTTAAAAAACAACTTGGTTCTCTGTCTTCATATTTCCCAAAAATCATTCTTCTTTCAGCATGTGTAAAATATATTTTCTCCTTTGCCCTAGTTATTGCAACATACATAAGTCGTCTTTCTTCGTCCAAATCACCTTTATACTTTTTTATGTCCAAAGGAAAGATTTCTTTTTCTAGCCCCGCAACAAACACAACCCTAAACTCAAGACCCTTGACAGCATGAATTGTTGCAACAGAGACAAAGCCACTCTCTTGAATATCATCTTTATCAGTTTGAAGCATGATGTTGGAAAGATAATCCGACAAAGTTGCATTCTCATTATCTTCCTGAAATTTTTTAGCTCCAGAAACAAAACTACTAATATTTAATTCCCTGTTTTTAGATTCTTCATTTTTTGCGGAATATTCTTCCAAAATTCCAAATCTTTTCAACACAAACAAAACAAGTTTTGATAAATCTTTTTCCTTTTCAAACTTTTTCTTTGTTTCTTTTATCCCTTCCACAAAATCATATAATTTCCCTATATGCTTTGAACTTTTAAAGTCTTCAGACAGCAAATAATTAAGCAAATTTCTGTTTCCGGCTTCAATTTTTAATTCTTCTATCGTTTTTTCTCCAACTTTTCTTCTTGGAAAGTTTATCACTCTCAAAAGAGATATTTCGTCCTTTGGGTTTACGAAAATATTTAAATAAGAAATCAAGTTTTTTATTTCAGATGTTTCAAAAAAGCTTCTCCCAGCATACAACTTGTATGGTATGTTATACATCCTTAAAGCTTCTTCAATAGGCCTTGACAATGACGCAATTCTTATGATAACTGCAATGTCGGCACAACTATATCCTTGAAACAACAAGTTGCTTATTTCTCTTGCAATAAACCTTGCTTCATCTGTTTCGTCATATGCAGAATAAACAACTGGTCCATCTCCATTTTCTTTGTTTGTATATAAATTTTTGTTAACTCTTTTTTTGTTGTTTGAAATGACATTGTTTGCCAAATATAAAATGTTTTTTGTAGAACGATAGTTTCTCTCAAGTTTGAAAACTTTCCCAGGAAAATCTTTTAAACACTCTGAAACAATAAACACTTTTGCCCCACTCCATTGATAAATACTTTGGTCCTCATCTCCAACAACAAACAAATTTTTATGAACGCTTGCAAGTTTTTCTAATAAATCGTATTGGTCTTGGCTTGTATCTTGAAATTCGTCAACCAAAATGTATCTAAGTCTGTTTGCATATTTGTTTAATATTTCCGTATGTTCATCAAATAGTAAAATTGTCTTTGAAATTAAATCATTAAAATCTAAAGAATTGTTTTTTCTTAAATAATTTTCATATTGATCAAAAAGATTTTTGATGACACCAATCTCTTCTTTTTCGTACCCCATTTCCCCCAACAAAGAATCCATTTCATTCTCTTTGTTTTTATTTTTTATGGTCTCAATCAAATTCGAATATTCACTAACTTTTCCATCGTCAATTTGTAATGGTTTACACAGAGTTTTTACGATTTTTCTTTTGTCTTCATCATCAACA
>CAKJYB010000009.1 GCA_918241715.1 Clostridiales bacterium | reverse complement strand
ACTTAAAATAAAAAAGACTGCAGTTTCGCAGTCTTTTTTTATTCATACCAATCATTGAAATCAAAGTACTTTCCGTCTTTTTTATATCCTGGGAAAGTGTCGACATTGACATTGTGCAAACTTTTGAAAATGTGATGTTCGACTTCCGGAATTTTTCCACGAAGTGATTTGATAAGTTTTTTTGTTTCAAGTCTTGCCGATTTTGTATCGCCATCTTGAAGTGCGCACTCTTCTGTAAATCTGCATGCACAATTTAAAAATTTGAGTTCGTTTGTATCTTTCCATGCAATAATGTCGTCTTCGTTGATGCAATAAAGTGGTCTGATAAGCTCCATACCTTCAAAGTTTTGAGAGTGCAGTTTTGGCAACATTCCCTGAAGCTGTGCACCATAGAGCATGCCCATAAGTGTCGTTTCAATTACGTCAGAAAAATGATGTCCAAGCGCAATTTTGTTGCAACCAAGTTTTTTTGCTTCGTTGTAAAGATGCCCCCTTCTCATTCTTGCGCACAGATAACATGGTGAACCACCCACATTGACCACGCTGTCAAAAATGTCCGTCTCAAAAATCTGAATTGGGATTTCAAGCATTTGAGCATTCTCTTCAAGGCGCTTTCTGTTTGCCTTGTTGTAGCCTGGGTCCATAGAAAGATAATACACTTCGAAGTTTGTTTCGCTATATTTTTTGAGCATTTTCATCAAAACAGCAAGAAGCATGCTGTCTTTTCCACCAGAAATGCAAACGGCAATTTTGTCGCCATCGTTTACAAGTTTGTAAGACTTTAAGGCAAGGATAAACCTAGACCATATCGTCTTTTTAAATTTTTTCATTATGCTTCTTTCAACTTGCTCTGCTTTTGTAAGTTCTTTCATATTTTTATGATACTATTTTTCCTTGAAAAACGCAAGTTTACTCTTCAACATTTTTCTTGTCTTTTTTGACTTTTTCTTTTGGAACAAAAGCGCCAAGTGGGTCCACATCTTTAAACTTTTTCTTTTTCACCTTTCTATTGTGTGCAAAAAAATAAAAATGGCTCACGCCATTTTATTCTCTGTTTCCGTCATTGATGTAAAGTATGCCAAGTGTGTTTTCTCCACAATGGCTTGTGATTGTTCCACCAGCAGTGGTTTCATAGATTTCTTTAAAGCCTTTTTCTTCAAGAACTTTCTTTGCTGTGGCAACCATTTCTGGTGTTGCTGTGGTGTAAGTTACAAACCCAACGCTAAGGTCTGGAGTGTTGAATTCGTCAAGGGTGTCTTTGCAATACTTTGCAATAACTCTTTCCATGTTTCCGATATACTTTTTATGCACTCCCATAGCACCATTTTTTAAAAGAATTTGTGGTCTGATTTGCATCAAATTGGCACCAAACATCGCAAGAGCTGAGCATCTTCCACCTTTGTAAAGGTAATCAAGTTTTTTGATAACAAAACTTGCCTGAACATGTGGGACTCTCTCTTGGCATCTTCTTACAATTTCTTCTGGCTTTGCTCCGTCCTGTGCAAGTTTTCTTGCATAAATTGCCAAAAGAGCAATTCCTGTTGAAAGTGATTGAGTGTCAACTGCATAAACATTTTTCATTTGCTCTGCAGCCCTTACTGCGTTTCCACAAGCACTTGAAATCTTGCTTGAAAGGCAGAAGTGAACAACTGCGTCATAGTTTTTTAAAAGTTCACCGAAATATTCTTTATAATCTTCTTCGTTTATTGCTGAAGTCTTTGGCAAAACTTTTGTTTTTTCAACAAATTCAAAAATCTTTTGTGGATTTACGTCCACTCCGTCTGTGTATTCTTCTCCACCCAAAATAATCCTGTATGGAATGACATGTATGTCATATTTTTTGAGCAAATCTTGTGGTAAGTCGATCGTGCTTTCTGCTGAAACTGCAATTTTCATTTAAAAACTCCTTACTATTTAAGTATACCACTTTGCTTTGAAAAAAGAAAACGAAATAAAAAAATAAAACACGCAATTGCTTGCATGTTCTACTTTTTCTTTATCGTAAGTTTATAGCACCCCTGCTGTCCTTCGTCAAGTTTGACTTTGTCGCTGATTTCAACTCCAGCAACAACAAACACTTCATTTTCGTAGGCAAGCACAGGAATAAAATCTCTCACCCTTGATGGAATCTTTCTGTCAATCAAAAACGACTTAAGTTTTTTAGTTCCACCACCAAATTTTGTAAAGATGTCTCCTTCTTCTCTATATCTCCATTTTGCGCCTTCTGGCACCTTTTTTGGATCAAAATAAAGGGCTCCTTCTTCACGCTTTCCAACAAGTCTTGACCTTTTTACAGAAATTGTGGCATAAGGAGTTTCAAAGTCTTCGCAAACAAGATTTCTTGACAAAACAGGCTTTTCTACATGGTTGTTTTTAAAAACCAAAAAGTTGTATTCCTTGCTTACAACAACGTCATAAGGAAGATTTATCCTTTTGCCATTTTCCATGTTTACGGCAAGGTCTCTGATCATTTCAATATGCTTTCTTTCAATATCTTTGTTTACTCCAATAAGTGAAAGCGCTTTAAACGTCATTCTGCTGTAAACCGAGCTGCTCCCACCAAAATAACTGCATGGCATTTGCACCATTTTGTCGTCAACAATAAGTGCGTTTGTGTCCAAAGACTTTTTGATATATTCGTTGTCTTCATTTACAGAACTTGCAAAATTGTTGATTGCTTCGATGGCGTTTGGCCATTTCTTTAAGATGTCTTTCATAATGACATTTCTTACATAATTTCTTGAATATGTTATGTCTTGATTGCTGGAGTCTTCCACAAAATCAATGTTGTTGATTGAAGCATAGTCTTCAATTTCTTCTTTCGAAACAGGAAGCATTGGTCTGATGTAAACGCCATCTCTGATTGGGTCCATTCCCTTTGCACCAGAGCCACCACAACCCCTGAAAATATGCATCAAAATTGTTTCTGCCTGATCGCTTTGATGGTGGGCAAGAGCAATCTTGTCGATTACGTCCTTTTTAAGCAAACTTTCAAAAACGCCATATCTGCCGTCTCTTGCTGCCGTTTCAAGACTCACCTTTTTCTCTTTTGCAATCTTTGGAGAGTCAATTGTAAACTTGTAAACTCTCACACCCATCTCTTTGCATTTTTCAACAACAAATCTTGCTTCGTCATCACTCTCTTCTCTGATTCCGTGATTGATGTGGATTGCAACAACTTCGATGTCCAAAAGTTCTCTCTTTTCGTGCAAGAAATGCAAAAGACACATGGAGTCAATCCCACCGGACACCCCAACACCAATAACTTCTCCTGGTTTGATAAGTTTGTTTTTCTTTACAAAATCTAAAATCTTTTCCATGGTTAAAACGTCAATAGTATATCATTTTGTGCTTTCAAAAACAATACTTTAAACCAAAAATCTACAAAAAACGGCATTTTGCCTAAAAATCAAGCACTTTCACCACCAAAATTGTCATATCGTCAACAGCATAGCCGTTGTTGCAGGCAAGGGCTCTGTCCAAAAGTTCGTCGGCAAACTCTTGTGGATTTTTTGTCTTTATGTTTTTAATACAATCTTCAAATTCTCCCGTGTCCCTAAAGCTGTCGCTGACGCCATCAGAAACAAGCACAACAAAATCTTTGCCTTTGACAACGTTTTTCTTTACAAGTGGTTTTGAATTGTCAACAATGCCAATTGGAAGAGAACCCGTCTCAATTGCCCTACACTCATCTTCATTGACAACAAACGAATTGGGCGCCCCCATTTTGATAAAATCGACAAGTCCATCTTTCTGGTCCAAAACGCACACGTCAAGTGCAGAAAAGATTTCTTCTTTATACAAGTTTAGAAGTTTGTTTGTGGTGGATAAAATCAAATCGTTGTCAAAGCCGGCTTTATAAAAGTTTTCGACAAGGTTTATAGACATCTCACTTGCTCTTTCGGCCTTTTCTCCACTCCCCATGCCATCATTTATGGCAAACATAACTTTATCTCCCCCAAGTTTGACAATGCTGTATGTGTCGCCACTTACTTTTGACCCATTTTTTGTCTTTTGACTGACCCCAAAAATACAGTCATATTTTGGTGCAGTTTTCAGATTTACAATATTGTATCCCGGTCTGGAAGACGAAAAGTTTTCAAAAATCGCCATCTTGCAACCACAAATCTTGCTTACAACATCAACAATCCTTGGCTTTTGCGCATCATCACTTCTGACAACAAGCGAAACTTCCATTGTCCAAACATCTTTTTGAAAAACAACAGCATCAATACAAATAATGTTGTGATAGGTCAGTTCGTCCAAAATCTTGTTTTCTCTTGTCGTGTCAAACGAAACGCTTGTCTCAACTTCTTTTGAAAGGTTTGTCATAATCTTAGACACTCCCAAAAGTTGCTCTGCAATAATCATTTTGCTTGTGTCAACGTCCCTTATCATTCCAACATACTTCTTGTATTGTGCAGTCAAATTGTTGATGCAAGAGACAATTGCGTTTGTCTGTTTGCATCTTGATGTCAGGTAAGATGGCGTGTCCAAAAGAGTTGCTCTGCCCTTTTCGTATGCAATTGTGATAAGTTCATCAAACACCTTTTTTGTGCTTTCACTCATCGTCCTATGACAATGATTTCTCTCTGGGCAAAAAGAACATATGTTTGTGGCGATTTCTTGCTCCAAAACCTTTTTTATGTCTTCAAGCGACATACCTTTTTTAAGCATACTTCGGTAAATATTTGTCATATCCCCAAAGATTTCACCCAGATTTCCCAGTCTTTTGTGCAAGAGTTCTCTGTTTCGATTGACCACATTTTTCATGGCAATTCTGTCTTTTGACAAGTTGAAAACAACAGAAATCTCTTTGCACCAAGATTTTGGCAAGCACAAAAAGATTGCACTTGCAATCAAAACAGGAAGATAAGACACAAAGGAGAAGCTTCCATAAAGTTTGAAATAGAGCCCAACAACCACTTCGACACACAAGACAGAAATTGTCATAAAAATCCTGTTGTGTTTTTTAAACAAAAGTGCAGACAAAACCCAAATCATAAATGGAGCAACAAAAATCGGTTTTGTTGTTGCCATCAAGGAGCCCAGACCACAGACGCTTGCAACAAGAAGTGAAAGTGTTTGTGTGGAACAAAAAGAAAAGAGCAAAATCAAAAAACAAACAAAAAGTTTTAAAAAGGAAAAATCTTTTATGTTTAAAACAGAAAAACCACCACTCAAAACGGCAATAATGGAAAAGAGAGAAATAATCTCCAGACTTGTAAGTTTGTTGGAAAAGCCCCGAATGATTATTGCTTCAAAAACATTTATGCAAGCAAACATAAACAACACACCAAAAAGGACACAAACAAAACATAGTGCTGGGTGCATTCCAGAGAGAATGTCAAAAACAACATTTGCACTTTGCCCCACAATTGCAAGTAGAGCAAATTCCCACTTTCTCATGTTCTTTTTGCATAACAAGTGGATAAAATATGGCACAAGCAAACAAAATGTTGAAACAAGCAAACAGATAGAAAATTCAAGCGTATGGCAATATATCACGCCGGCAATAATATATGCCGGAACAACAACATACACCTTTTGATTTGCCCAAACAAGAGCATAAAGCATGGCGAAAGAAAACGGATAAATTGTTTGTGCAATACTTGAATTAAAAAGAATATAAAAAATCCCCAAAAAAACAATAAATTTAAATAACAAGGTCAAATATTTGTTTATTTTTATCACAATTTACACTCCTAAATTGATTTTAAATCAACAAAAAACTGCATTCGGAACAAATTTTTGGCACTTTTTATGTTTTTTTTGCAAAAAAAGTCGAAAAAATATTTGTCTTTCAAATGTTTTTAAAATAAAGATATTTTGTGATATAATTAGGCTATGAAAACAGAAATAAAAATAAAAGAACTCACAGAAAAAGACATAGAAATAAAAAACATCAAAAAAATGTATTACAAAGCCTTTCCAGAAGACGAAAGGATTCCTTTTGACAGCATAAAATTTAACATGTTTCCAGAAAGCAAAAAAGTTGGAATCTATGATGCTCTTGGCAAACTTGTTGGCTTTGCTTTTGAAAGCAAATATAAGTCTATTTTGTATCTTGCTTATTTTACCATTGAAAAAAAATATAGACGCCGTGGGTTTGGCTCCGAATTTTTGAAACAACTTAAAGACGAATACCCAAACAGCACAATCGTCTTTAGCGTTGAAAAGCCACACGAAGTAAACGACATTCCAAACAAGAGAATCGAATTTTACAGAAGAAATGGTTTTGACCTTGCAAACTTTGAATTTAAATATGGCGCCCAATCTTATCTGATTATGAGCAACAAAAAAATAAACATGAAAGACTTGCAAAAATTTTTGGATTTAGGATTTCCTGGCACCTACGACCACAAGAAACTTGATTGTGATGTTTTGAATTTTCAAATCAGATTTGAAAAAATAACTGAAGACAACTTTGACGTTTTCTATAAATACTATCTTGAAACTTACGAAAAGTGGCAAAGAAGAACAAAGACAAACTGCAAAGAAGTTTTGGCAAAAGAGAATTATGAGGGTCTTTTGATTTACAAAGACAAAACGTTGCTTGGCTTCTTGTGCTCATGGAAATTGCCAGACTTCAATTTTGTTGAATATTTCACCATTATCGAAAAGCACAGAAACAAGGGCTATGGTGTGTATGCCTTTTTGGACTATTTGCATAAAAGTAAAGTGCCCGTTGTGTTTGAAGTTGAGCCACCAATAGCAGAGGTTGAAAAAGGAAAGATAAAATTCTATAAGGCTTTGGGGTGCGTTTTGACTCACGTAAAATACACCCAACCATCTTACCCCGGCCAAATTGAAGGACAGACGCTTAGAATCATGTATTACACAAACGGCAAAAAACCAAAGCTCAGAAGAAACATCGAAACAATAAAACAAGTTGTTTATGACAAAAAATAGTTGACAACAGCCAACTTTTTTTTATTTAAAGAAAAGATATATTCCACAAAAAATGTTATAACAAAATTTTTGTATATAGTCATCTTGTTGGAGCAACTGCTCTTCTTCCGGATTTGACAAAAAACCACATTCAACAAGAATGCTTGCACACTTTGAGTTGTTTAAAACAAAGTAGTCCCCCACCTTAACATTTTTATAGGCGTATTTTATGTTTCTGTTTAGACATTCTGCAACATTCTCTGCAAGCTCTTGTCCAGCCTGATTGTCTTGTCCGTAAAACACATGAGCTCCCCTTACGTTTTTGTCAGAAAAGCTGTTCATGTGTAAGCTGACAACGGCGTCCGGCTTTGCACTTTCTATTATGTCTTTTCTCTTTTCCATCTCACTCTTTTTCTTGCTCTTTGCCGTCTCATCATAAAGCCCATTCATGTCCTTTCTGGTCATAACAACTTTAAATCCAAACTCCTTGCAAATTTGTTCCAAGCGTTTTGCATAGACAAGGTTTAAATAGCTCTCATTTACGTTTGTCGTCTTTCCTGTTGCCCCACCATCTATTCCACCATGCCCGGCATCAATGACAATGGTTTTTGAAATTGCCGGTTTGCTAAAAGCCAATTTTGCACCAAAAACAATGCCAAGCAAAGAGCAGGAAATCAAACCAAAACACAAAATGACAAGCAGTATTTTTCTTTTTACAACAATAGTTTTCATGGTTTATATTATTCAAAAGATTTGTTTTTTATGTTGTTGCTTGACAATCAAAATTTATTGTTGGTAAAATGTTTGTATGAAAAAGATTTTTGCTTTCGCACTCATGTTTTTGTGCTTTTTGCCAAGTTTTGTTGCAAATCGTGCCCTTGCCGAAACAACAGGCTTGTCTTATATCGTAACAGCAAACACGGCAAACGTCTATCAGTCTGCAAACCTAACTTCAGAAGTTTTATACTCCGTTTCTCACAAGGACGAAGTGGAGATTGAAAAAGATTCTGATTTTCCAAAATCATACACTGGAGATGGCTACACATTCTACAAAATTATCACAACAGGAAAAGAGGGTTATATTCTTTCCGACCTTGTGATAAGAAAAAACACTTCCATTCAAGAAATACCAAACTTCAACGGAAGAACAAACGGAAAGTGTTCAGTCTATGAAAAAACCGAAACTGGTTATTCAAAGACTTCCATCACTCTTGAAAAACACCAACAAATCTATTTGTATGAGGGCTACAAAAGCAAAAAAGAATATACGGCAATCTCCTTTGTTTACGAAAATGAAGTTGTTTATGGCTACATCAAAACAGATTATGTTGACCCAAACGGCATAAACCCAATCATAATCACATCAATTTGTTTGGTCGTTGCAATTTTGGGTGTTGCATTTACATTTGTATTTATCAAAGGCAAAAAGAAAAAAATGTCATAAAACGTTGCAAACTCTCCTTTCTTGGTTTTAAATCTTGCAAGAAAGGAGTTTTTTTATGTTAAACACAAAGGATCTTGAAGATCAACTTGAAGAGCTTAAAAAAAGAGTTTGGGCTCTGTCAAAAAATTCTTCTGCAGAAAGTTTGCTCCCAACAATAAGACAACTTGTCTCATCGTCTGTAAACTCTGCAACACAGACAATGCAGACGTCGTTGTCTCAATCAATCTCTCAACAAATTTCGCAAGAGCAAAGCACTCTTTCACAAAGTATTTCAACTCAAATATCACAGGCACAGCAAACCCTGTCCCAAACCATTTCTTCTCAAATTGATGCGTTGTCTGAAGAACTTAGCAACGAAATTGAAGACCAACTTTCTCAAATTCAAGGTGGTTCTTTTCCGTATGTCAAACTTGCGTCTGTCATCACAAACACTTCAACAAGTTCTGGTGAAACAACTCTAAATATTGCCGACATAATTGGCGCTTCTTACGTCTCTGGTGCAGTTTACGAACTTTATGGCTATATTCTCTGTTACCACACAGACACAAGATTTGTTTATTTGTATACCGACCTTTGGGGCGATTCTTCAACATACTATCTTTTAAACAACACCGGAGCAAGCAGAGTTGGTTCTACTGCATTCAGCGTTCCATGCTCTTCAACCTTTACTTTCAAGAAAAACAACTCTGTAAGTGAATTTAAACTTAGAATCTATGGTTATAGGAGAATCTCATGAAATACGCAATTTTTGAAAATGATGTTTATGTTGGCTTTTCAACAATTCCTTTTGAAACGGACAACGAAAACATCTCAATAAAAGAAATGGAAGACGAAAAAATTGACGTTCTGGAAATGGAACGTCAACTCTCTTTCAACGAAACTATAAATCAGTAAAATCAGCCAAAAATTTGTCTATTCTTTTTTCGTATGCCTTGCCAGCCGTTTTCATCGCAAGTGCGTGCCCTGCGCCACTCACAACATATTTGTCTCTCTTGTTTTCAGGTGTGGCATTATACAATATCTCCATATTTTCAAATGGGACAAAGTTGTCTGCGTCTCCATGAATAAACAAAATTGGCACTTTTGTCTTGCAAACAATTTTTGTTGCATCAACTTTGTTCATATCAAATCCATGCACCCGTTTCAAATAACTATACAGGTGCTTTTTTATTATCTGTGGCACTTTGTTTTGTCTGTTTACATATGAGACCTGTCTATCTCCGTTTGCAAACCCACAATCACTGACAATGGCAACAACATTTTTTGGCAAATCTTCCCCAGAAACACAACATACTGCTGTTGCCCCCATCGAAAGCCCTTGCAAAACAATCTTTCCACCAATGTTTTTGTTTACATATTCAATCCACAAAAGAAGATCAAGTCTGTCATAATACCCAAAACCTATACATCTTCCTTCGCTTTCTCCATGAGCTCTGTTGTCAACAGCCAAAACATTGAATCTTCTTCTCAAATAAAAATCGCAAATCCCTTGCATTTCGCTGTGGTTTGACATATACCCATGCACAATAATTGCCGTTTTGTCAGAATGTGCATTGTGCAAAAATCCAACAAGTTCAAGACCATCTTTGTTTTTGATTTTTACTTTGTCAAATGGGTGTCTGTTCCACCATTCCAAATCAATGCCATAATATTCAGCATTTTGAAGTCTCCTTTTCTTGCTCATCTTTCTTTTTGCAAACGTCATGTTGAAAACAATCATTCCAAAAAGCATATACCACAAAAGAGCAAGAAGCAAAGCCCCAACAACACATATCATTATTATTGCAAAAATTTTCATATTTTTCTCCTTAGTCTACAACAATTTTTACAGGCTTTCCCGTTTCTGCGTCTTGATATGTCAACCAAAACCCAAAACCTTTTTCATTTTCTTTGTCAAGTGGAGTCCAAATTGGCTCTCCAGAAAGTTCTTCCGGTGCCTGCTCATCATACACGGCAGGGACACCATAACAGACATATTTCACTTGCTGATCTTTGTCATACAAAAGTCCAAACACATAAAAGTCGCCTTCGTCTTCATACTCAACCTTAATCCATTTTGAATTTGGAATAATTTTTTCAAGACTCTTTTCCTGTGGATTCTTTTCAAAAAGTTTTTCTATTTGTGGTCGAAGTTTCTCATAAAATGCTTTTTCTTCTTTTTGCTCTGCTTCTTCAGAAACGTCTATTGTTTTTTCTTCCTTTACATTCTCAAAAAAGTATTTTTTATATACACAATTTGAGCAATTTTTGCATTCGGAACAAATTTTTTCGTCAATTTCCTTGTCTATCTCTTCTTTTTCTTCAAATTCAACACCATACCTGTCCAAAACATTTTTTGCATTTTGATAGGTGTTTTCTTGCGCTATTTCGCTTATGATGCTTCCATAAATATTTTCACTGCACCCATCACTTGATCCAAACAAAATAGGCTTTGGCTCTGCATTTTGAAAATTTATTACTGCACAAGAAAACTTGTTTGGAATCTTTTTTAAATTTACAAAAAACGAATAAAGCATGTGAGATGTTTGTGTAAGTCCAGCCTTATACACCTTTTGGTCTGCAAATATTCCAAGGGACAAAACTCCGTCAAGTTCTCTTGCAAAATTATAAAGCCGTAGCGTCCCATTAAGCCCATTTTCATGCTCTTGAATGGTTAGCACGGCCTTTTTGTTTGTGTTTTCAATGTCGCTTAAAACAACGCTTTTTTTGTTTATCATAAATCACTCCACTAAAACTATTATACATTGAGTTTTTTTATGATAAAACACTGAGCCTGTCTAAACTTGTCGAAATTTTGTTAGTTTTGTTTTAAATAAGATTCAACAACTTTTGCAAGATTTTTTACGTTAAATCCGTTTTGCATAAGAAGTTCGTCTCCACTTCCGTTTCCGGCATATTTATCTATGCCAAAGACTCTGCACTTTGGCCCTAAAACTTTATACCACTTTGTATCATTTGTTGCTTCAATCACAAACAACAGCTTTGCGTCTTTGTTTAAGACTTTATTCTTGTAAGCAGTTGGCTGCTTTTCAAACACTTCAAGAGATGGCATTGAAACAACATTTGTTTGATGTTTCTTTTTAAGTTCTTGTGCAAGTTTGCTTGCAAGGTTTACTTCTGATCCACTTGCAATCAAAATTATCTCTGGTTTCAACGAATTGTTTTCCAAAACATATCCACCTTGCAAAGCCCCATCAAAAGATGTTCCGTCAACATGTTCCAAGTTTTGTTTTGTAAGCGCAAAGGAAACAGGATTTTCCCCTTTTATGCAATATTGATAGCCCGCAACAAGTTCTTTATAATCACAAGGACGATAAAGAGTGTTTCCAATAATCGAACGAAGTTGAGAGATCTGCTCTATTGGCTGGAAGTTGTCTCCATCTCTGCCTACAGCAATGCTGTCATGTGAAAAGAATGACAAAACGGGCAATTTCATAAGAGCTCTCATTCTTATTGCAGGAATTGAATAGTTTGAAAATGCCATATAAGACGTGTCAAACGAAATAAAATCTTCATAAAGTGCAATTCCGTTGCAAATTGCAGACATGGCATGTTCTCTCACACCAAAACGAATGTTCTTTCCCCTTTTGTAGCCCGGTGAGAAGTTTCCTGCGTTGTCAATATACGCAAGCGTCGTTGTTGCAACATCAGCCGTTCCACCCAAAAGTTGTGGACTCTGATATGCAAGTTCACTCAAAGCATAATGATTCAACTTTGCCGTGCTAAGACCATCATATCGTGCAATATTTTTTACAATTCTTTCAAAGTTGATTTTCTTTTTGTCGAAAAACATGAAAAAAGCCTTGTAAAGTTCTGGGTGTGTGCTTGAATACATCGCAAGGTTTTGGTTCCACTTTTCGTGGTTAAGTTTTCCACGTCTTGTGCTTGCCATGCAAAGTTCTCTCACATCACTAGGGATAAAGAAACTTTCCTTAACTTTGAGATCATATTTAAGTTCGGCAAGTTCTTGTTCTGTCAAAAGACCAGAGTGAACGGCAGAAGTCCCTTCTTTTTGCGTTCCTATGCCGATTGTTGTCCTAAAAATAATAAGTGTTGGTTTGTTTTTGCTCTTTTTGGCCCTTGCAATAGCATGTGTGCAGGCAGAATAGCTGTTTCCACGATTTACAACAATAACATTCCAGCCCATTGACAAAAACTTTCTTCTTACATTTTCTCTGTTTGTAAGCGCAAGTCTTCCGTCCATAGAAACATCGTTGCTGTCGTAAAGCATAATAAGTTTGTTTAACTTCAAATGTCCTGCCAAACTTGCTGCTTCCATGGCAACACCTTCCATAATGTCTCCATCAGAAGCAAAACAATAAGTAAAGTTGTTTATTATATCAAATCCAATTGTGTTGAATCTTTCTTCCATCACACACTCTGCAATGGCCATTCCAACAGCATTTGCAACACCCTGTCCTGATGGGCCTGTTGAAACATCAACACCATCTGTTGCACGATATTCTGCATAAGTTGGCGTCTTTGAGCCTTGCTTTCCATAATTTTTCAAGTCTTGCAAAGAAACATTGAATCCAAACATTGAAAGCAAACTATAAT
>CAKJYB010000008.1 GCA_918241715.1 Clostridiales bacterium | reverse complement strand
GTTTTGGTGTAGGAGATTCAACTTCTTCCTTTCTCTTTTCCAAATATGCCTTGAAGTCGAAAGTTGCAATAAACATTGCAAGCACGCTGAAGAGCACCAAAATTGTGTAGCCACTAAATTGATTTTTGTAGTTTCCACAGGCAAGGCCAAGCCCAATCAAGCATGCAAAAGACAAAACTTTGACAAGAGAAGCAAACGGGTTGTCTTTTTTTACAATACAACTCGCTATTCCAAGAGCCAAAGATGCAACAAGCATACAAACAATTGGGATTATTAACATAACTTTATTATAAACCAAAACATGCAAAACTCCAACAAAAAAATGAGATTTTCATCTCATTTAATTTGTTTTTGTTGGCTTAAAGCTGTCTTTAAGAGAAATTGTGCTGTTGAAAATCAAATTATCTGGAGTTGAATCTTTGTCAACGCAATAATAACCCTTTCTCATAAACTGGAATTTATCTTCATTTTTTGCAGATTTTAAGAAGTTTTCTGCCAAAGCCTTTCTTTCAACAAGAGAGTTTTCTGTCAAAATTTCTTCAACAGGAACGCCTTCTGAAAGGGCTTTTGCAGGGTTTTTGTATTCGTCTTTGATAAGGTTTTTAAATTCTCTGATTGTTATTTCAAAGCAGTTGTCTGCAGAGACAAAGTGAATTGTGCCTTTGCACTTGATTCCGGAATTGTCGCTTCCACTCTTTGTGCCTGGGATATATTCACATTCAAGGTGGTCGATTTCTCCGTTTTTGCCGTAGACAACTTTGTTGCATTTGATAATGTAAGCACCTTTAAGTCTTACAATTCCACCTTCAACAAGCCTGTTGTATTTTGGTGGGGGATTTGTGCTGAAATCTTCTTGTTCGATGTAAATTGTGTTGCTAAATCTCCCCTTGTGTTTTCCTGCGTTTTCGTCGTTTGGATTGTTGTCCATTTCGATTTCTTCGCTTCCTTCATAGTTTGTTATTACCACTTTAAGTGGATCCAAAACAACCATTGCACGTGTTGCGATTCTGTTTAAGTCTTCTCTTACATAATATTCAAGTGCAGAGTAAGGAACGGTTACTTCAAGAGAAGTTCCCCAACCAACAGACTTTACAAAATCTTTGATTGCTTTTGCTGTATAACCCCTTCTTCTTACACCAACAAGGGTAGGGAATCTTGGGTCGTCCCAGCCATTTACATAGCCAGAATTGACAAGTTGTTTCATATATCTTTTTCCAATCAAAACATTTTCGATTGTAAGCCTTGAAAATTCCCTTTGTTTTGGTGCAAAAGGCTTTTTCCAACCATGTTCTACAAACCATTCATAAAGTGGTCTGTGTTCGTGGAATTCCATTGAGCAAAGGCTGTACGTCACACCTTCCAAAGCGTCTTGCATTGGGTGTGCAAAGTCATACATAGGGTAAATGCACCACTTGTTTCCAAGTTTGTAGTGTTTTGCTCTTAAAACTCTATACATAACTGGATCACGCATATTCATATTTGGGTGAGCCATGTCGATTTTTGCACGAAGAGTTGCCTTTCCGTCTTCAAACTTTCCATCACGCATTGCTCTAAAAAGTCTCAAGTTTTCTTCAACACTTCTGTTTCTGTATGGGCTTTCTTTTCCTGGTTCTGTCAAAGTGCCACGTGTTTGGCTTACTTCTTCTGCAGAAAGTTCACAAACATAGGCGTTTCCGTCCATAATCATTTGTTCTGCAATTTTGTAAATGTCGTCAAAGTATGCTTCGCTTGCATAAATAAGAGCTGCTGGTGTGTATCCAAGCCATGCAAGGTCGTGCATATAGCTGTCAGCAAATTCACCTTCTTCTTTAAGTGGGTTTGTGTCGTCCATACGAAGATATGTTCTGCCACCAAATTTGATTGCTGTTTCAAAGTCAATTGTCCATGCTTTTGCGTGGGCGATATGCCAATAACCACTTGGTTCTGGTGGACAACGTGTTACAACTTCTTTTGTTCTTCCAGCTTTTACGTCTGCAATAATTTCTTCTTCAAGTTCGTTTTCAGGAACGATTGTGTCAACGTCAATTCCGTTTGCAAGTAAATTCATTGTATTCTCCTTTAAATATATTTGTATTGTAAATAAATACAAAAAAAAAGTCAATAAATTTTCTATTTATTGAGTTTTTCTTTAAGTTTGTTTTTTATTCTTGAAAGGCTGTTGTCAATGCTCTTGCTTGAAACGTTTAAGCCTTGTGAAATTTCTTTGTAGGAATAGCCTTGCAAATAGTATGTCAAAACTTTGTATTCAAGTGGAGACAAAATTTCTTTTATTTTTGCCTTGAGATGCCTGTATTCTTCCTTATGTATTGCTTCGTCTTCAGGAGATAAGTCTAGGACAAGTTCGACTGGGAGATACTCCATGTTTTCTCCGTTTCCATCTTCAGTAAAGTTTTGAAATGAGATTGCAGAAGAAAGTGGCTTGTTTTTGTTTGCGTTTGACTTTTTGATTGCCGATTGAATTTGATGCTTTATGCACATGACTGCAAAGGTTTTAAATGAAGCATCTTTCTTTTCGTTGTAGTTTTTTATTGCCTTATAAAGACCAATCATTCCTTCTTGAATTATGTCTTCAAGATCACCACCCGTAATGAAATAACAACGACTAATCTTTACAACCAAATCCTTGTATTTTGAAAGGAGTTCAAGTTCATATTCTTGGTCGCCGTTTCTTATTTTTTCAATAAATTCTTCATCCGAAATCAAATTTTTCAAGTTTTTTCCTTTATTTATGTTCTCTTTGTCTCAAAACTTCATATACAGAAATTGCAGTTGCAACAGAAGCGTTAAGGGAGTTTACGGTCCCTTTAAGTGGGAGAGTGATAATGCCATCACAATATGTGCGAAGAGATTGTTTAACTCCAAACCCTTCTGACCCAACAAGCAGAGCAATAGGCCCTGTCAAATTTTGCTTGTAGATATCTTCTCCTCCTGTTTCACAAACGTAAATCCAAAGACCTTTTTCTTTAAGTTCGTCAACAGCTTCTTTAAGGTTTGTAACCCTTGCAATTTTCATGTTTGCAATTGCTCCGGTGCTTGTTCTTACAACGGTTTCGTTTACTTGGCAGGCTCTTATGCTTGGAATGATAATTCCGTCAACACCTGCACATTCACATGTCCTTATGATTGCACCAAAATTATGTGGGTCAACGATGCCATCTAAAAGTACTACAAATGGGTCGTGTTCTCTCTTTTGTGCGACTTCCAAGATGTCATCAATTGTGCTGTATTCAAAATCAATTGTTTCTGCAATATAGCCCTGGTGGTGAGAAGTTATACTCATTCCGTCCAAAACTTTTTTAGGCAAAAAATCAATTCGGATATGATTTTTGTGTGCAAGAGAGATAATTTCGTCTTTTCTTGTGGCGAAATTTTTGTCAATAAAAAGTTTGTTTATTGTTGTCTCATGCTTTATTGCTTCAACAACTTGATTTCTTCCTTCAATATACATATCATTCTTCCTTCATTGAAATTTCAAGAATTTGGAGTAACCTTTTTGTTTGTTTTGTCAAATATAAGTGTCCAACAAGAGCTTCAAAGGCTGTTGCCTTTTTGTAGGTCTCTTCATCAAAGTTTTTTGCCGTGTGCTTTGAGTGAGCATTTCGTGCCTTTCTGACAATTTCTTTTTCTTCTTCTGTCAAGATTGTTGAAATTGCTTCAAGGGTTTGCATTTGTTTTTTTGCGTTGCAAAATTTCTTTGCTAAATTGTGGTAGTTTGAAAGTTTGTTTATCTTTCCTTTCAAAACTTGTTCACGCACATAAGCCGTGTGAATTGCATCACCAATAAATGCTAGGGCAAGGGGAGACAAATCTCTTTCCATACTTCACCTAATTGTTGAAACGGAACAAGACAACATCACCATCTTGAATGACATAGTCTTTTCCTTCAATTCTGACTTTTCCTGCTTCTTTTGCTTTCAAGTGTGAGCCGTATGAAACAAGGTCATCATAGCTTACAACTTCTGCTTTGATAAAGCCTTTTTCAAAGTCGGAGTGAATTTTTCCTGCAGCTTGTGGGGCTTTTGTCCCTTTCGTGATTGTCCATGCTCTTACTTCTTTTTCTCCAGCAGTAAGATAGCTCATAAGACCCAAAAGGTCATAACTTGTTGTGACAAGTTGTTCAAGTCCACTTTCTTTTATGCCAAGTTCTTCTTTAAAAAGAGCCCTGTCTTCTTTGTCAAGTCCAACGATTTCTTCTTCAATTTTTGCGCACAAAACAACAACTTTTGCGCCTTCCCTTTCAGCGATTTCTCTGACCTGTTTTACGTAGTTGTTTTCTGGCTTACCAATGTCGCTTTCTGCGATGTTTGCAACATAAATAACAGGTTTTGAAGTTAAAAGTTGGAAGTTTTTCAAAAGTTTTTTCTCATCTTCTGTGTATTCAAGCGTTCTTGCCTGTCCACCTTCTTCCAAAACTTCGTTGATTTTTGAAAGCATATTTACGACAACAATCAAAGACTTGTCGCCGGTTTGTTTGACAAGTTTAGAATTCTTTTCTAAAAGTTTTGAAACTTGCTCCAAATCTGCAAGGGCAAGCTCCGTTTCAATTGTTTCAATGTCTCTTTTTGGATCAATAGAACCATTTACGTGAATGACTTTTTCGTCGTCAAAACACCTTACAACATGCACAATTGCGTCAACTTCTCTGATGTGGCTTAAAAACTTGTTTCCAAGGCCTTCACCTTTGCTTGCTCCAGCAACAAGACCGGCGATATCAACAAATTCAATGCTTGCTGGGGTGATTTTTTGTGTGTTATACATCTTTCCCAAAACATTGAGCCTTTCGTCAGGAACGTCAACAATTCCAATATTTGGTTCTATGGTGCAAAAAGGATAGTTGGCGCTTTCTGCGCCAGCTTCAGTTATTGCATTAAATAATGAACTTTTGCCAACATTTGGCAAGCCCACTACACCTATTTTCATAAATTTTCTCCAAGTAAATTATAGTGTGATTATTTTCCGCCCTTGCCATCATCAGAACTTTTTTCAGTTTTAAAGATTTTTCTGTGTGATCTTGCCCACTTAAGTTTGAAATCTTCAACCTGATCGATGGTTATTTCTCCGGATCTAAGTGCTTGTTTTACTGCATCTTCCATCATTTCATTTCCAGTCTCTATTCTAGTAGTTGTTTCATTGTCAGCAATTGTGTCAAGTGTTGTGGTTGTATTTTTAGCTATTTCATCTCCTGCATCAATACCTTTTTCGAAAGCAAGTTCATATTGCTGAAGGTTTGTGTCTACAACGGAGAGTTCTGCTTCATCAGTCTTTATTTTTTTATTAAGATCATCTATTCTCTTCTTAAGACGATTCCATTTGCCTGAACCAGGTTTTACTTTTGCAAAAGTTTTTTCTAGTTTTGCTTTTTGTTGTTGGTTTTTGTTTATCTGTTTTCTGAGCTTTGATTGTTTTTCTCTTGTTTCATTAACGTTTTTTGCATGTTCAACATTCATTTTTTCAATTGCTCGTGTTCTTTGTTTTCTTGATTTTTCGTCAATTTTTAGAGATTTGTATTCTTCATCTGTTAATTGGTCTTCGACTTTTTGTTTTAAGTCAAATGCTCCCGAAATTTTTGCAGCATAGGCAACAAAGAAAATTTGTGCCAAAATTGCAAATGGGATTGGAAGAAATACTGCCAAAGCTGTGAATAAGGCTGCAAGAGCAAGAGTTTTTCCGTTTATGTGATCTTTTAATGTTTTTCTTTCAAAAGGAGTAACAGGATCAACATCTTTTGCTTTAGGAAGTTCAAAGGCTGAGCTTCGTGAAACTTCTTTTTCAACGCTGGTTATTTTAGCCCCAGTTTTTTTGTCAGGGAGAGTGGCAGAAACTACTTTTTCTCCAGAAGATTCATATACCGCAAAGCCTGCAGTTTTATATGGGGATGTTTTGATTGTGGCAACTTTTTCTGTAGGTGGTTCTGGTGGATTGTCAAAAGTATTTCCTAAAGGTCCTTTTTTAAGCTCTGTAAGACCAGAAGCAACTTTTGTTTTATTTAAAGGAACATGAACGTGATCTCCACCCCCAATATTGAGAGAGAGTAGATATTCTTTAGATTTGGTGTCGTATTGGATATTTGCATCTTTTACTTCATGGAATTTTGGTTCTTCCCCCTCAACTTGCATGTAGACATACGTGTGTTCTGGTGGGTCGCCAATTGACATAACATTGAGAGTTTCACCATTTTTACCAACTTGACATCTTTGCATGCGGATTTTGTTGGATCCCTCACCTATTTCAACACCACCTGGATTAAGTTCCAAAGCAGACATCATAATGTTTGAAAACTCTGGGTTGTTGTTTGGGTTTGCCGGATTAAACAAATTATCACCAAGCTGACAAACAGGGTCTCCACTTAAAGAGTGGTTTAAGAATTGGGTTGAGATGGTTATGTCAAATGGTGGCTTGTTGTTGTTTCCACTGATACTCTTTGTTGTTCCATCAGTAATTTGGCATCCAAGAGCAGTAAAGAGAACGGAATAACTTTTTCCATCTGTTCCAGCAAATTGAATCCCGTCAATGCTCATGTCCTTTGAGAGTTTTACTTGTTCAATTTCAATCTCATAGGTTGGATTGCCTTTTTGAGATTCAACTATTTTTTGAAGTTCTGGGTTATCTTTTACAAGTTCGTCATAATATGCTGCATCAACAACAAGTTTGCACTTTCCTGTTGCAGGATCTCTCACAATTTTTGAAATTGTTTGTGGCTTGCCTGTTGATGGATCCGTTTGTGTTACGGCAAGCATAGTTTCATTGTCGTCAATGACAGAAATTTTTTGATCTCCCTGAAGGTTAAACGAACCTTTGTTTTTAAGCTCAATAACGTGGGAGACAGATGTATAAGAAGTTCCACCGATTTCAATCGTTTCTGTTGTCATTGATTGGCCGGAAGTATCACCTTGTTTTGCTTCTAGATTAACATCGGCAATTGAATTGGCTCTTTTGTTAAAGCTGTTAGCGTCTGTTCTCTCATTTCCATAAGCATCGTATCTTTCAGCATAAACAAACCAAGCCATGCTCTCTTGTTGGTTTGGATCAATTCCCTGCAACGTACAGAAAAGTCTATAATCGTCAGAAAAGGTTTTTGAGTAAGCTGCTATAAAAGGAAAATTTTCAGGTTTTAGTGCGGCTTCTATTTGTTCGTCAGATGGCTGGTAAACAACTTTCATCGATTCAATTTGGTCTAGTTCATCGGAGAAAGTGTTTTTTGTATTATAGTCTTTACTTCCAGTTTTAGACGACATATATCTTGCAATTCGTTCATCTTCTGGCAAGTCTTCAAGGCCATATTTTTCAACAAATTCATCAACCTGCTTGCTATGAAAACGATAATAAACACTAAGTTCATTTGCCGTACCCATATTCGTGGTCATTGCTTTAATTGAAGCTGTTGATGGTGGGTTGTTTTGGAAGTCATTCCAATACAAATTAAAACTATTTAACTTTTCTTCATTTCCTTTATATCCTGTTGGACTTGGCTTTTTCGTGTTGATGTAAAGCAAAGCAACAGAATTGTTTCCACCTTCAAACCCATATCTTGACAAGAAGTTTGCATTGTCCGTTGGATGAAGTTCAGAATACAAAGTCCACTTTGCAAGTTCTGATGAGTCTGAAGTTATTGCAGTCATTTCGTTTGTCAATGCGTCAAGTTGAGTCTTGTTTGGTTTTGCATCTCCAAAGTACTCTTTAAGGAATGTCTCATAGTCAGACTTGCTCTTTGAAAAGTTGGTTTTCGTTGTTAGATCTGTTGAATGTTCTTTGCCAAAGACAAAAGTAGCCAACGCAACATCATTGTCTTCAAAACCTGTATCTTCCAAATATTTTGCATATTCAGCCTGGTGAGTTTGTCTGTAAAGATTCCACTTTGCAACTTCATCTGGATTTCCTGCATTTTTGTTGATTTGTTCTACATCTGGTTTATCAACATGTTCAATGCTTGAAGTGTATGTGTTAAATTGTGTTACCTGTTCAACCTTTTTAGGATCTTTAGAATGTTCGTGAGAAAGGTAGAACATTGCAGTTGTTTCTTGGGCATCAGGGTCAAGTCCCATTTCGGTTGCAAACTGCTTGTATTGTTCTTCATGAAGCTGTCTATACAAATTTTTCTTGGCAAGGTCATCTGGATTTTCTGTTATATCTGTGATATCTTTCTTTGTTAGGGTTTTCGTCATGCTTTCAAAAAGTACATTAAATGCAGCTTCTTGTCTTTCAAATGCCTGTCTTTTAGTTTCGTCTATATCGTATTTTTTTGAAAAATAGAAAAGCGCATTGGCTTTTGGTTTGTCAACGCCAAGATCTGTTGCCGTTCTTTCACATTTTGGTGTGTTTCCGGTGACATGGAGAAACAATTCCAATTTTGAAGATTCTGTTGTCGACATGGCGTCTAATTCAGCGTTTGTTGGAACTTTGTTCATATTTGAAAGTATTGAATGAAATGTGTTGTATTTATCTCTTTTACTTGTTGAAAGAGCTCCTCCTACAAGTTTATCAAATTCGTATGACAATGCAAACAAGGCTCTTTTTTCTGGACCATCTGGAAGTCCCGCACCAAAAGAAGCATATTCTGTGTCATTTATATGGGCAAACAATACTGATTCTTCTGAAGCCCTTACATGTTGTGGGTTTTTGTCTGGCAATCTTGAAGCTATTTGTTTTGGTGTTGGTTCTGGATCCATTTTTGAAACAATAGATTCAAATGTCGTTTTTTCAGGAGTCTTTCCAGCCTTATTTTTTTCTTCACTCATATAAAAGAGTTTTGCAGACTCTTGATTGTCTTCAAGTCCAGCGTTTGTCAAGAATGTTTTGTATTTTGTTCTGTTTAGCAAAGAATAAACACGTGCACGATTTACATTTTTAGGATCGTCTGCAGCAGTCCACTCTGCCTTTGTTGGTGGTGTTGCAACTTTAAGATATTCGTCCAAAGCCTTATTTTCTGCCTGGAATTCTTTTGAATTTTCTTTTATTTTAGAATCGTAGAATCTTGCAACACTTTCTTCATCTTGTGCTAGGGCGTTGTTTGTGCAGTATTGTTGATATTCTGTGCCATGTATCTGTGCATAGAAAGCGGCTGTTGCTGTTAAAATGGTGTATTCTAATGTTATCTCATCAGCAAGATTTCCTTCTGATTTCACATTTTGATAATTTATGGCAAAAGTGTTTCTCTTTTTTTCAAAAGCAGCTCTTTTTGTTGGATCTGTTTCCATCAAGTTTGAATAGTAGAAATGAGCCACAGATTCGTCATTATTTTTGTCAAGACCATTTGCTGTGCAAAAAGATTCATACTCTGCTTTATTTACATTTGTGAAAACTCTCCAAAACATGATTGTCTCTGGATGGTCTGTTATCTTTTTTATTTCTTCAGTTGTTGGTGTATAAGCCATATTTTTTCTCCTTTTTCATTGAGAATTTTTCAACAGAATTATTATATCAAATAATAATTAAGGTGTCAATTGTTATTTAAAATTAAAAAATTGTTTAATGTTCTACAAAATCTGCGCAAAAGCAAGGTGCAATTTGGCTGAAATAACTTGTCTTTTTTAATTATTTTTGCTATTATTGTCTATAGTTAATGTTGCTTAGGAGATTTAGATGGGACTTTTTGGAAACGAAAATAAAGCGCAGGTTAAAAAACTTAAAAAGATTGCAGACAAAGTTGTTGCGCTTGAAGAAAAGTATAAAGCCTACACAGACGATGAGTTGAAGGCTTGCACACAGGATTTTAAAGACAGATATGCAAATGGTGAAAGTTTGATGGATCTTTTGCCAGAAGCATATGCAGTATGTAGAGAAGCATCTGACAGAGTTTTGAAGATGCGTCATTTTTACGTGCAAATTTTGGGTGGAATTGCTCTTCATCAAGGGCGTATTGCAGAAATGGCAACGGGTGAAGGAAAGACACTTGTTGCAACGCTTCCTGCATACTTAAATGCTCTTACAGGGCTTGGAGTGCACGTTGTAACCGTAAACGAATATCTTGCAAAGCGTGATGCTGAATGGATGGGAAAAGTTTATAAATTTTTGGGACTTTCTGTTGGTGTTATTGTTGCTGGAATGGACCCAAAATCAAAGAAGAACGCTTACAACTGCGACATCACATACTGCACAAACAACGAACTTGGCTTTGACTATTTGCGTGATAACATGGTTATTCAAGCAAGCCAAAGAGTGCAAAGGGGACACAACTTTGCTATCGTCGACGAAGTGGACTCAATTTTGATTGACGAAGCAAGAACGCCACTTATTATTTCTGGACCGGGAATGAAGTCTGGAGACAACTATATCAAGGCACAAAAGTTTGCAAAAACACTTAAAGAAGAAGACTACGAAAAAGACGAAAAAAGAAAGGCCGTAAACCTTACAGAAAGTGGTGTTGCAAAGGCAGAAAGATACTATGCTCTTACAAATTTGACCGATGTTGACAACATCGAACTCAACCACTTTATCAACAATGCTCTTAAAGCAAACTTTATGATGTTTAGGGACGAAAACTACATTGTAAAAGATGGGCAAGTTATTATTGTTGACGAATTTACAGGGCGTTTGATGCCGGGCAGACGTTTCAATGATGGGCTTCACCAAGCCATTGAAGCAAAGGAAGGTTGCGAAATCAAAGATGAAAACAAAACTTTGGCAACGGTTACCTTCCAAAACTATTTCAGAATTTACAAAAAACTTTCTGGAATGACCGGAACGGCAAAGACGGAAGAAGGCGAATTTAGGGCAATTTACAAACTTGACGTTGTAACCATTCCAACAAACAAACCAAACATCAGAATTGACGAACCAGACATTGTGTTTACCACAATAAACGGAAAGATTAGGGCAATTGTTGAAGAAATTAAATATCGCCACGAACTTGGTCAACCAATCTTGGTGGGAACAATCACAATTGAAAAGAGTGAAATTTTGTCAAAAGCCCTTAAAGAAGCTGGAATCAAGCACGTTGTTTTGAACGCAAAGAACCACGAACAAGAAAGCCAAATTGTTGCACAGGCCGGAAGAAAAGGTGCTGTAACAATTGCAACAAACATGGCTGGACGTGGAACGGATATTTTGCTTGGTGGAAACCCAGAGTTTATGGCAAAAAAGAAGATGAGAGACGAAAACTTCACCGAAGAGCAAATATCTTATGCCACTGCATTCAACAACATTGACGATGTTGAAATGAACAAGGCACGTGATAGATACAACGAACTTTACAAAGAATTCAAAAAAGTTACTGACGAAGAAAAAGAAGAAGTAAAAAAGGCTGGTGGACTTCACATTGTTGGAACTGAACGCCACGAATCAAGACGTATTGACAATCAGCTTCGTGGACGTGCTTCCAGACAAGGCGACCCAGGGTCAAGTGTTTTCTTCCTTTCTCTTGAAGACGACCTTTTGAGAATTTTTGGTGGAGACAGACTTAAGAGTGTTGCAAATTTCTTTAGAATTCAAGAAGACACACCAATTCAACTCAAGATTTTGTCAAGACAGATTGAAAATGCTCAAAAGAAAATTGAACTTCAAAACTTTGCAATGAGAAAAACCGTTTTGCAATTTGACGACGTTATGAATGCTCAAAGAGAAATCATTTACGAAGAAAGAAACAAACTTATTGATGGTGGAAGCGTGCACGACTACATTATGAATATGTTTCCGGGTGTGCTTGCAAAAGTTTTAGACAAATGTGTTGACGACGAAAAACCATATTTTGAATGGGACTTTGAAAAAATCAACCAAGAGCTTGAAATGGGGCTTTTGGCAAAGGGAACAAATCTTGTAAGCGAAAAATTCTGCGAAGAATACAGCGAAGGTTTTGACAGAGAAGATTTGGAACAAATTGTTATGACGGAAATAGAAAAACGTTATAACGAAAGAATGACGGAAGCTGGAAAATTTGGTATCGAATTTGAAAATATTGAAAAATTTGTGCTTTTGAAAGTTGTTGATTCAAACTGGATGAACCACATTGACGACATGCAAATAATGAAAAACGAAATCTTTGCACGTGGCTTTGGTGGACAGGATCCAATCATTGCTTACAAAAAAGAAGCGTTTGACATGTTTGACGAAATGACAGAAAAAATCAAAGAAACAACTTGTTTGATTTTGCTTAACACCACAATTGAAGTAAAAAGACCAGAACCTGCAACGCCACCAAAAATGACGGAAGCAAAAGTTTATGACCCAAAGAAACCACAGACAAATGAAAAGCAAGTTACAATCAAAAAGACAGAAAAGAAGATTGGAAGAAACGATCCATGTCCATGTGGAAGTGGCAAAAAATACAAAAACTGCTGTGGAAGAAACGAATAAAAAAACAAAGGTAAAAAAGCAAAAAATTGATTCCGAATGCAGATTTTAATAAAAAAACAGCAAATTTTGCTGTTTTTTTGTTTTATTTTGTCATTGTTTGATTTTCTTCTCTTTCAATTTTTAAGGTCAATGCTTGAATTGTGTTTGCGTTTTCGTCGAAGTGTCTTTTGGAAAGAACGTCTGTTTCAAATGTTTCTTTATCCATGTCTAG
>CAKJYB010000007.1 GCA_918241715.1 Clostridiales bacterium | reverse complement strand
GTTGAGTATTGTGCAAATCTTGGAAGTTTTGGGACCATATCCCTTTCAAAAGGCAATAGTGGATATGTTGGTGGAATTGTTGGATACTCTTCTTCTGGGCAAAAGGTTATGATTTGGGACTGCGTGAACTATTGTTCTTTTGGTTTTAGTTCTTCAAATGGTAAAATGTCATCATATGTTGGTGGAATTCTTGGATACGCTGTCAACAAAACCACAATAAACAGATGTATCAATTATGGGGATATTACCGGCTCTTCAAATTCTAAAATTTTTGGTGGAATTGTTGGGCAATTGGGGTCTGAGTATGAGTACTTTGATTGGGGCTGGAAAACTGGTTATAGAGAAGACAATGCACTTACAAACTGCATAAATTTGGGAGATATAACTGCCACTGAAAAACGTGGATTGGTTGGAGTATTTTACGGAGACAGAGTTTATGGATGTTTTCTCGTAAATGGCTATAATTATGGCAACGTTTATCACGAATGGCCATCAGATTTGGGGTCGAATCCAAAGTATATTACGTGGGAGAGTAGGTCTGTATTAGGGGCAGAAAGCTTTTATAGCAATGGTCATGACTATGACTATAAAGGTACCATTGGTGGACATAATGTATCAAAATGGCATGGCGATTACGACTATATGACCGGACATTATAACTACGACAGATATTGGACTTTCAACACAACGGTATATGATTTGTTGAGCTCAAGGTCAGATACGTATTCTGCACAAACACTAGGGAATTTTTACGGAAAAACAAGCCCAATTCTAAAGGATTTTGTCTGCACATTCAAAGTAAAATTGCAGTACAAGAAGAATAATTCAACAACATACACAAATCAAGAGACGGATGCTTTTTATGCACAGACCACGGATGGTACATATAGCGCAACAGAACTTAATGTAAAATTTCTAAAGGCTGCACCTTACGAAAAGTATAACGGCGTAACAGGAAGATCCAATATGTCAACGTTATTTAAGTTGCATATAAGCGGCGAATTCCTTAATGTGGACAGCCCATATCTTGTTAGCGTGGTAGATAGTGCACATTCTTCAGAACAGAGAAGGTGGCACAACCTAGACGTAAGCGTAGATTCGTCACGTTACTATTACGGAGAGAATGGAGTTGATATTCAATTTCCATATCTTGGCACAAGACGACATGCATTTGATTCAAGTCAAAATGTAACCATAACCATTGGCTTTAAGGCAGAAATCGGGTCTGTGCAAGTAAATATGGTTGACGATAGTGGGAATGCTTTAAAAGGAAATACTGCAACAATATACAACAGCAACACATCAAATGTAGCTTTTTCAAAAACTGAAACAAGTAAAAGTGTGAAATATTATTATAAAGACGACTTCAAGTTTAAAGTAACTCCAAGAATGGGGTATAAACTTAGAAAAGTTACTACGGGCTCATATAATGGTACAAAGTTGAACTCTTCAGATTTTTCCCGTGGAACAATTGACCAGACGTTATTGACAAATTGGTACAAATATAGTATCAGCAAGATATATTTTGTCTTTGAGAAGTGCACGTATAATGTTACGGCAGTTCTTAACGATGGAAAAAATACAATTGTAGGAACAAAGACTGGATGGAAAATAGGAGAAGACTTTACTCTTAATCAAAACTTGGATTTTGGGTATAAGTATTATTACACTTACGTCAAAAGTATAAGTGGGAAAAAAATTTATAGCATTGTAAGTATGTCAGGAAACTATGACATGGACACAAGACATGATGAAGACACCGAGTATGGATATCTTAATTTGACAAATCAGTCTCTTTATACAAGAGTGGGAGATGTTTTTGGAACAGGGGCGTATTCAGAAACGTATCTTCAACTTACACAGCTGTACTTCTTTGTTGATAGAACAGAGATTACATATGATATTGTTACATACAGAAGTGATCTTTTTAATGCATATGAAAATATAACAAAAGAGTATCAAAAGGCTGATGCAGGAGATGCTCCTGTTGGTGTGGAAATTTCAGTATCAGGAAATACATATAAATTGACGACCCATGTTGGATACAAACCTGTTGGTGTGTATATTTACTTGTATGGAATCAGTGATTATACTGGAAATGAACAAATTGTAAGTGCGCATTATATTGAAAATGGAGAGTTTAAGACAAAAACAAATATTAAAGAATTGTTTGCTACTTTGATGGAACAAACAAAAAATAATATAAAAAGAGAAAGCACGTATTATGATATAGCGGAAGACACAACAGAGCACACACTTTTAAATAACAACATTCCAATTTGTATCAATGTCGAATTTAATGTTAACACATACACGCTTTCTTTTGCAGGGATGCAGTCAGCAACAAGGACAAGATTGGGATACCACTTTTATACTGATAAGGAACTAGATTTTGATAAAAGAAATGACAAACCAATAATAAACGAAGAGAAAATAGAATATTTCAGCAGTGTCACATTGACTGCAAGAGATGCCGAAGAAAACGAAAGGTATGTCGGAATGTATGTTGTTGACGGAGATAACAAATATATTTTGACACACGAAAAGACATACACTTTTGCTGTTGATCCTTATAATGTAGATGTTTCATCACTTAGAATTGAAGCTTTGTTTGAGAATATCAATATAAATGGAACTGCTCCAGAATTAAATCAAAATGTCTACAAAATCACATCTGTGGAGAATTTGATTTGGCTTAGCAATCAAGTTAGGACAAAGAAAGGAACATCTAGTTATGAGACATTTGAAGGAAAGATTTTTAGGCAAGAAAACAATATCGACATGTCAGGAGTTTCGTTTAATCCTATCGGTGGTGTTGATTTAAATGGAAACGAATTCTGTTTTAGTGGAACTTATGATGGAAATGGATATGAAATTCAAAACCTTGAAATAGACGAACCAGAATGGAGTTATGTTGGATTGTTTGGTCTTACAAAAAATGCAACAATAAAGAATTTGACCTTGAATAATTGCAAAGTTAATGGATATACAAAAGTGGGCACACTTGTTGGACATGCAGAAAACACAACGTTTGAAAGAACAACGGCATATAATTGTGATTTTTCTTCAAGCAACCATTATTTCTACAATGTTTATAAGGAAAAACTTGGAACAGATTCAAGTGTTGACTATAAGATTGAACGCATAGCATATACATATAAAGGAGAGACTCTTACTTGTGCATTTGAATTTGTATATAGATATATAAATCGTGTTGATGAAGAACAGACGTATTCAGGTTCTTGGGCAAAGGAAAATATAAATTTAACCAACACCCTTGATACTCTTAATAGAGTGAATGATGACACAAAGAGTGGAATTGGTGGACTTGTTGGGACTGCATACGGCTGTCAATTCTTTGCTTCGGCCGTAAAAAATGGGTCTGCTAGTTTGGGGACGGCTCCATCCTACTTGAAAAGAATTGCGTCATTTGTAGGGTATGTTGATGATAATTGTGTGATTGACGAGTGTTATGCAGATGCAGCAGTTTCTTACCTAATCAGGTCAGGAAGAAAAATATTACGTGGCAGAAAAAATGCTCTTGTAAACATGTCTGATGGCAGCACGGCTCAAATTACGAACTGCTTCTGGATGGGATCATCAAAAGTATATTCTTCCGATAGCGACACGGACGAAGAGAAGCTTGCAAAGTCAACTATTTGGTTTAAACTTAACGGCGATTGGGAGCTTAGAGTGTTCTATTGGTAAAACGAAAAGATGAGTTGATAAAATGAAAAGATGGATTTTTGGTCCATCTTTTTTATTGCAAAAGTTCTATCTTTTGGACAGGTTTAATATCAATAAGATGTAAGTTTGTTTTGAATGGTTTGTTTTTCGACAACAATCGACACAATAAAGGACAATCTGTCAAAATAACTCTTGCCGATTTTTTCATTAAATTTTAAAATAAAAGGGAAGTTTGAAATGCATTTTTATGTTGTCAAATCAAAAACAATAAAACTTTTTGTTGCTCTTGTGCTTGTGATGGTACTCTTGGCCGTCTCTGTTGACGGGGCAACTTCTGCTCAAGTTTATTTTGGCTATTCAACAAGAATGGTGCCAATATACAGCGTTGAAACAGAAAACAAACAGGTGGCGATTTCTTTTGATGCAGCATGGGGCGCAGACAAAACTCAGGGAATTATTGACATACTCAAAGAGTATAAAGTTGGTGCAACTTTTTTCCTTGTTGGGTTTTGGGTTGACGATTATCCAGAAATGGCAAAGAAAATTGCCGAAGAAGGATTTGAAATTGGGTCTCATTCAAACACACATCCAGACATGGCAAAGTTGTCTAAAAAGACTCAAAAAAGTGAAATTGAAGCGTCTTTAAAAAAGATTGAACAAACTTGCAACGTAAAGCCAAAATTGTTTAGGGCGCCATTTGGGTCTTACAACAACAATTTGATTGAAAGTGCAAAAGAACTTGGACTAAAAACAATTCAATGGGACGTGGACAGCTTGGACTGGAAAGGACTCTCTGCAAGTGAAATTTCAAAGAGAGTTATGGCAAAAGTTAAAAACGGATCAATAATTTTGATGCACAACAACTCTGACAACATCTTGGACGCACTTAGACTTGTCTTAAACAGATTGCAAGTTTCGGGGTATAAAGTTGGGGCAATTTCGGACCTTGTTTATGACAAAGATTACGAAATTGACAGAAATGGTGTGCAACATAAAAACTGAGAAGGAGAAAAGATGGAAACACTTAAGGAAAACACAAATATTGCAACAATTTCTGGAATTGTTTGCCAAGGATTGACATTGTCAAACGAAGTGGAAGGAGAAAAATTTTATGACTTTGTTGTGGAAGTAAAAAGGCTTTCAGACAGCAAAGATTTGATTCCGGTAACAATTTCTGAGAGAGATTTGCTTGGAATTGACATCAAAGTTGGCACATATATCAAGGTGGAAGGAGAGTATAGAAGCTACAACAAAGTGCAGAGTGAAAGAAACAAACTTGTCTTGCACCTTTTTGCAAAAAATTTAAGTTTTGACAACATAGAAGAAAACTTGAACGAAGTCAAACTTGTTGGATTTTTGTGCAAACCACCAATCTACAGAAAGACACCATTCAACAGAGAAATTTGTGATATATTGCTTGCAGTAAACAGAACGAACTATCACAAATCGGACTATATTCCTTGCATATTGTGGGGAAGAAATGCAAGGTTTATTGCAAGTCAAGTTGTGGGTTGCAAAATGGAGATTGTTGGAAGAATTCAATCAAGGGGATACACAAAAACAATGCCAGACGGAAGTGTGGAAAACAAACTGGCTTATGAAGTGTCCTGTCAAAGACTTACAATGATTTCAAGTGTTTCAAACATTAAAAAACAAGATGATGACGAAGTGATAAACGGATAAAAAAACGACCAGATTTGGTCGTTTTTGTTTTTTAGAATAATGGTTCTTCAAAGGTTTGTGGTATTTCAAGTCCCATAAGTTTCAAAATTGTTGGGGCAATATTTGCAATAGACTTGCCTTTTTTGAGTTTTGCCTTTCGTTTGTCGCTTACCAAAATGCATGGCACTGGGTTTGTCGTGTGGGTTGTGATTTTGTTTCCGTTTTTGTCCATCATAAGTTCGGCATTTCCGTGGTCAGCCGTTATGATACACTCCCCACCGGCCATAAGTGTTGCAAGTGCAACGGCATAGGCCTGTTTGTCAACACATTCAATGGCTTCTTTTGTGCTGTTGAAGTTTCCTGTGTGGCCAAGCATATCTGGGTTTGAATAGTTGACCAAAACAAAGTCATACTTTCCAGAAGCAATCGCTTCCAAAACGCCATGTGTGATTTCAATTGCACGCATTTTTGGATATGGAGAATAGTCTTGTGTGTCAACGCTGTCAATAAGTTTTCTGTCTTCTCCTTTGTATTGCTTTTCGATTCCACCATTAAAGAAGAATGTTACGTGAGCATATTTTGTTGTTTCTGCAATATGGAACTGCTTTTTGCCATTTTTTGAAAGCACACAAGCAAGGTTGTCCTTGATTATGATTGGGGGATACATTGTGTTTAGGTGTGCAAGTTTGTCGTCATATTGCGTCATGGCCGTAAACAAGAAATTCTTGAGTTTTTTGGTCTTGAATTCTTTGAATGTTTCGTCTGTTATTGCAAACGAAATCTCTTTTGCTCTGTCAGAACGATAGTTGTAGAAAATAAAGCTGTCGCCATCTGCAACATTTTTGAAGTTGCCAATTATTGCAGGTTCCATAAATTCGTCATAAACGCCTTTTTGATAACTTGCCGTGATTGCTTCTTCTGCCGTTTTAAACTTTTCTCCAACCTTGTTAAACATCATGTCATAGCCACGTTTAAGTCTTTCATAACGCTTTTCTCTGTCCATGGTGTAAACTCTGCCAATTACGCTTGCAATTTTTGCGTTTGTGCCGGCAATTCTTGTTTCCAAATCTTTGACAAACTTAAGTCCATCTCTGACACCGGTGTCTCTTCCATCAAGAATGGCATGGATATAGACATTTTTGATTTTTTTGTAGGATTTTGCCTTGTCTAAAATTGCGTAAAGGTGGTTTAGGTGAGAGTGAATTCCACCCGTCGACAAAAGCCCCATAACGTGCAAATTTGAGCCGTTTTTGTCGGCATGAGAAAGGGCCTTGATAAGTGCAGGGTTTTTCATAATTTTTCCGTTTGCGATTTCGCTGTTTATGTGTGCCAAATCTTGCAAAACAACTCTGCCACTTCCAAGTGTAAGGTGCCCAACTTCGCTGTTTCCCATAACACCATGTGGGAGACCAACAGCTTCTCCACTTGCATTTAAAATTGTGTGTGGATATTTCTTTTTAAGTTTGTCAAGAAAGGGTGTTCCTTGGCTTTTGATGGCGTTTCCGTATTTTTCTTTTGATTCGCCAAATCCGTCTAAAATAACTAAAGTTATCATGATTTCTCCTTATGAAAAAATGATAAAACTTCTTGCCAAAAATGTCAAACAAAACCTAATTGTTTTTTAAGTGTTCGTCAAACAAATTCGATTCTTTTGTTTGTTTGGATTCAATCAGTTGTTGTGGCTGTTCTAAACGTGTCTTCTTCTTTTTTTCATAGATTTTTACACTGCCTTTGTTTACGATTATTCTGATAAGCAAATATCCGGCTCCAACACCAACCAAGATATAACACAATCTTGAAAAAATGCTTGCTTGATATCCAAACATTCCTGCAACAAAATCGTATTGCAAAAGCCCAATCATAAGCCAGTTTATGCAACCTGCCATCGTGAGAAGAAAAGCAATAAAAGTGATCATAAAAAGCCCCTTTGTGATTATTTTGCAAAAAAACAGCAAAAATATTTGGTATTGTTTGCAAAAAAAATGAATAACATATTTAGCAAACTTGCAAAATTGGTTGACAAAAGCAGTGCTTATGAATATAATATAGTCGTAAATTAAAAAGCACTCCACCAAAATTGACCTATTGGTCAACTTTTTTAATTTTACTTTCAAAGGAGACTTGATATGGAAAAACATTATTTGACACCAGAAGGAAAGGCACAGCTTGAAGAAAAACTCAACTATTATAAAATGGTAAAAAGACCAGACGTTACAAAGCGTATTGGAATCGCAAGGGAATTTGGAGATTTGTCAGAAAACTCCGAATATGACGCAGCAAAAGACGAACAAGCAGAAATTGAAGCTGAAATTACAGAGATGGAAAACATTTTGCTCAACGCAGAAATTATTGACAAGAAAAACCTTGTTGCAGATGTAGTTAGTGTTGGATGCAAAGTTACTTTGTATGACGAAGACTTTGACGAAGAAGTTGAATATAGAATCACAGGCTCTTCAGAAAGCGACCCAAGAAATGGAATTATCAGCAACGTTTCACCTGTTGGAAAAGCTCTTCTTGGACACAAGAAAGGGGACAATGTTTCCGTTACAACACCAGGTGGTGTAACAAATTATCAAATTGTAAAAATTGAAGTTTAATCTTTTTTGGTTTAAATTTGTTTGTTTTTACTCCACTTTTTGTTATAATAGACTAAGAAGCAAATTTATTAAAAGAAAGGTTTTTTATGGTTTTCTTAAATTCTTTGAGACTTTTTAAGTCAAATTGGCTGAAAACGCTTAAATTCTTCCTGTATTACATTCTTGTATGGGGAGTTTGTTTTGCGCTGTTTTTGCCATGCTTCTTTGAGTTTAAGGGAATTGTGTCTGCAAACTTTGCTGGCGAAAATGCTGGAATTTACGGCGTTTTTGGTGGTGTTTTGGGATACAACATCAAAGGTGTTGTAAATGCTTCAATCAAAACGTTTGGAGACATTTTTGGGGCAAATCTTGGCCTTGCAATCTATGGGCTTTTGATAATTTTTGTGCTCTTGCCATTTCTTATCAACATTGGCAAATATGCTCTCAGTTGCACACTTTATTATTACATGACAAGCAACAACAAAATGGGCTTTTTGAGTGCTCTTGTAAAGACCTTAAATCGTTCGGTTGTTTTTGCTCTTTGCAAAACTATTTACAACATTTTCTTTATCGCCGTTGTTTTTGGGTCATTGTATGGTTTTGCTCAAATTGGAAACACTTTCTTTGTAAATCATTTGTTGTGGGCAGTTGTGCTTTTGGCACTTATACTTCTGTTCTCTCTTGAACAGATGTCTGTGTTGGGGTGGATTCCTGCTCTCATCGTTTTGGATTGCAACGTCTTTAAAGCATACAGAAAAGGGACAAAGGCTGTTAAAAGACACTTTGGAAAGACTTTTGGAATTGCTTGGCTCTATTTTGCAATTTTCTGGGCATTGATTTTGATCTTTGGGCTTTACATTTTGGCTGTTGCAGTTCCTGCAATGACAATCATTCTTTGCGTATACAACATGACTGCGTTCTTCACCAGTCAGGGTATGAGATTCTATGTAACGTCAAATGAAATTTTGACACCTAAAAAACTTGAAGAAGTTGACGATATAAACAAGACTGCTTATATTCTTTAATTCTTCGCTTTATTTTGGATTTAACAACACTCTGTGTTGTGGTTTTTAATTGAATATTTAAGGAGATACTATGGCTAACAAACTTAAAATCACCTTCCTTGGTGGAGTGGGTGAAATCGGAAAAAACATGACGGCCTTTGAGTATAACGACGAAATTATCGTTGTTGATGCTGGGCTTACTTTCCCGGGAGACGATCTTCCAGGGATTGACGTTGTCATACCAGATATGACATATCTTTTAAACAACAAAGACAAAGTTAAGGCTTTGATTTTGACACACGGACACGAAGACCACATTGGAGCTGTCCCATTTTTTTTGCAACAATTAAACGTGCCTATTTATGGGACGAAACTTACACTTGCACTTGTTGACAACAAAATGAAAGAGCACCAAAAGGTAAGTTATAAATCAGTTGTTGTAAAACCTAAAAATGTGCTTAAAATTGGGGCTTTCTCTGTTGAATTTATCAAAGTTTCACATTCAATTGCTGGATCACTTGCTCTTTGCATTTCAACGCCAGCAGGAAACGTTGTTCACACAGGGGACTTTAAAGTTGACTTTGAGCCAATTGATGGAGTTATGACAGATTTGCAACGTTTTGGCGAACTTGGAAAGAAAGGCGTAAGCCTTTTGATGTGTGAAAGCACAAACGTCTGCAGACCGGGCTATTCTATGAGTGAAAAATCAGTTGGAAGAACGCTTGACGAAATCTTTAAGAAGCACCCAGACAACAGACTTTTTGTTGCAACCTTTGCTTCAAACATTCACAGACTTCAACAGATTTTGACTTTGGCAGAAAAGTATGGCAGAAAGGTTGCCTTTACTGGAAGAAGCATGCTCAACATCATAGATGTTGGATCCAAAATTGGTGAGATTGAGTATAACAAAGACATCATCGTTGACATTGACAAAATTGACAAATATGCAGACAAAGAACTTTTGATTGTTACAACCGGAAGTCAGGGGGAACCACTTAGTGCTCTTACAAGAATGGCTGCAGGGGAATTTAAACAAATCAAGATTGGGGAAAATGACCTTGTAATCTTCAGTTCTTCTCCTATTCCTGGAAACGAAAAGAACGTTTACAACGTTATCAACACTCTTTTCCAAAAGGGTGCAGATGTGATTTATGACGAACTTTCTGCTGTTCACGCTTCGGGACACGCTTGTCAGGAAGAAATCAAAATGATTCACTCTCTTGTAAAACCAAAGTACTTTATTCCAATTCACGGCGAATATAGACACCTTAGAATGCACAAACAACTTGCCATGTCTCTTGGAATGGAAGAAAGAAATATCGTTTTGGCTTCAATCGGTATGCAGGTTGAATTGACACCAAATTCAATCAAAAAATCCGGAGTGGTTACTGCAGGACAAAGATTGATTGACGGATACGGAATCGGAGATATGGAGAGCAACGTTTTGAGAGAAAGAAAACAACTTTCTGAAGACGGAATTTGCGTTGTTGTTGTAAACATAAACAACGTTTCTGGAGAAGTTGTTGGAGACCCATTTATCATAACAAGGGGTGTGGTATATCAAGACGAAGCAGAAGAGTTTGTTCAAGAGACAAGAAACATGATTATTGCTTCACTTAAAGAACAAGATTTGCGTGGCGCAGACCCTGCAATTATCAGAAGTGCTGTAAAGAGAAATGTTTCAAACTTTATTTACAGAAGAACAAAACGTAAACCTATGGTTTTGACGATTGTTTTGCTTGACTAGAAAGAAAGTGCATGCCACTTTCTTTTTTTCTTGCTATTTTTCTACATATTTGGTAAAATAATCAATATGAAATTTGAGATTGACATAATAAAATTTTTGCAAGCAGGAAGAAATAGTTTCTTTGACGTTTCTTTTCAAGTCATAACAATGCTTGGAAGCGCTGTTATGATTGTTCTTTTTGTGCTGTTTTTGCTTAAGTTTAAACACAGACTTACACTTTGGTATGCATTAGGTTATGGACTTGTTTTGCTTGTTATCACAATTGTCAAATCACTTGCACAAAGGCAGAGACCTTTTGCCGTTTCTGAAGATGTGCAACTTATTGGAAGCATTTCAACAGATTTCAGTTTTCCAAGTGGGCACACTGCTTGTGCAACTGCAATTGCAATATTTATGGGATACTTTCTGTTTGACCACTACAAAAAAGCAGGGCAAAGAATCTTGATTGTGGTGTGT
>CAKJYB010000006.1 GCA_918241715.1 Clostridiales bacterium | reverse complement strand
CTGTAAGGTTAATATTAGCGCATCTTACACTTGATGCTTTTTGTTTTCCTGAACTCGATAACTAACATTGACTTTTGTTCTTAATAACTTCGTAAAGTTTGTTGTTTGATTCTGTCAACTATTTAATTTTCATGGATCTTGTCACATTAAAAATAGACAATAAGCATGTCTTTTTTCGTATGCGACATGCTTATTCTACTATATTTTAAACTTAAATGTCAACACTTTTTGAAAAAATTTTGCACTTTTTTCAAGTTTTTTTGACATTTTATGCTACAACACATAACAACGTTTCCGGGCGTTTATTCTTCGTCATCCTGAACATACAATTTATAGTTTTGGGTTTGTCCGTTTACTGAAACTGCCAGCGTGTATGTTCCTTTTATGTTGCATATAATCTTGAATGAATTGTTTGGAGAAGTCTTCTTTTCAATCGTAACTCTTGGGTCTTCACAAATGATTCCTGTTGACGAAATTGCTGATGTTGACGTGATAGAAAATGTTGCTGGAGTGCCTGCAACCATCACTATAGCTTTTTCTTCGTTGTCTACATCACATTCGTCTATACTTTCTATTTCAAACTCAATTGGCGCAACTTCACCCTCTTCAATAACATACACATTTTTTGTGCAATAATTGTTATATTTGCCATAACTAGCTTTCAAAGAGATTTCTGTCTTTCCCTTTTTAATTCCGTTTACATAATAAGAAGTTCCAATTTTCTCTACACTTGCAATTGTGGTGTCTTCTATTTCAAAAACAAGCGTTGCATCTTTCATGTTGCATTCGTAAACCACTTTTGACCTTTCTCCAACTTTTACTGAAACGGAGTCCATCGAAATAGTAAGCTCAAGTGCGTTGTTCTTTATCAAAAAATAAAACCCAACAACTCCAGCCACAGCCATTGCAATACCAATTAAAATGCTTGTAAGTTTTTTCATTTGTATAACCTAAGATAAATATACCACAATCTTATTGTTTTTCAAAATGATTGAAAGTATGTTTAATTTAATAAAACCCAACAAAAAAACTCCTTTCGGAGTTTTTGGTGGAAGTTATAGGGATCGAACCTATGACCCTCCGCTTGTAAGGCGGATGCTCTCCCAGCTGAGCTAAACTTCCTTAATGCTCTCTAAATATAACATATCTAGAGAGCTAGTGTCAAACTTTTTACAAAGTTTTTAAAAATTTTTATGCAAAGTATACTTCAAATTCGCTATTGAATACAAATGTGTCTGCAAGTTCTACATCACGTGTTGTGTAGATGTATTCAATCAAGTCGTTGATTGTTGTCATTCCTGTAATTGTGATTTCAGCTGCGCTTGTTCCAAATGCTCCACTCAATTGATATGCGTGAACTTGGTTGTTTCCATCAGCGTCATTATAAAGTTCTCTTCCCTTTGAAAGCCATTGTTCAAGGTTTGTATCTGAACTAACACTTGACAAACTTTGTGCTGATGTAACTTCCATTATGTTTGCACCTGCTCTGTAGTAAACAGCTCCGTTAAATGAGTTTGGTCCATCTTGTGAGCTGTATTCTACTGAGTTTACGTCGCCAACACTTGAGAAGTATTGTGTCAACAATGGTGTCAAGTTTACGGTTGCATCTGCATTTGGATTTGCGTTTACAATTGCTGTATACAAATCTGTAGCATTTGCATACTCTGTTCCATTATAATTGATTTTTTCAACTTTCCAGAATGAGTAGTCTTTTGTCCAGTTTGAATCAACTGATGTTTTTGAATCAAACAATGCATTAAGGCTTGCTGCATTTTCAATTGCAAATGTTGCTGCATTTTTGTATATTACAGAACTTGAACTTACAACATTTGCTGTATATGATACATCTTCAATTGTAAGAACAGCTGTTGCAGCTTTGCTTACTGATGTAACAACTGAGCCGTTTACTTTCCATACATATTTCTTTCCTGCTGTCAAAGCTGGCCATCCAGCATCTACTGGTTCTGTTGGAAGTTCTGTTGCTTCTCCAACAAATTTGTCTGCTGATACGCCAAGGTCAACAACTTCTGATCCATTGTTATATTTGTATGTTACATGATATTCTTCGTCTCTTACCCAATTTGCTGAAAGTTCTGCGCCATCTTCAAATGTTGCGTATTTATATACTTTTGTTGTATCTCCATTTACAAACCAACCATTGTGAGTATAGTGGTTTTCTGCATTGAATGCTGGAAGTTCATCTCCATAGTTGTATGTGTTTGTAAACCCTTCTGGTGCTGTTGTTGTGTTGTCAGCATCGCTTTGATGTCTCTTATAGTTGTATGTTACTCCAAGTTTTTCGATTTCGAAAACTGCAAGAACATCATCATATTCTGACATCTTCATTTTTAATGTGTCTTCTTCTCCAACATATTTAATTTCTGTTGGTGCTGTTATAAGCTCTGCTCTATATTGTTGTGCTGTACCTTTGTACCAACCAACAAATGTGAAACCATTTGCTTGAGCTTTAAGAGCAACGGTTTTCATGTGGCTATCAGAAACCTTAAAGTTTCCTTGATGCTCCTTTGCATCATATAAGATTTTTGCGTAAGCATCATGTTGTACTGTTGGATCAATGTTTTCAGTGCCGTCAAGTGTAACGATTGCAACGTTAACAATTGCTGTCACTGAGTAGTATGATGCAAAAGCTGTCCCTACAATCATAAGTGGAACAATAACAACTAATGCACAAATCAACATGATTTTTGAAAAAGTTTTTGACATAAAATCCCTCCTAAGATAGACACATTATAACACAACAAAACTTTTAATTCAATACCCAAAACAGATTTTTTTGCTTTTTTTTGCGTTTTTTGCACATTTTTTTATGATTTTAGACATCCATAATCATTTTGTCCGCAATCAGAGCAATCAATTCGCCGTTTGTTGGCTTCTCATTTCTATTATATATCTTAAGTCCAAAAATATTGTTTATGTTTTCAATCTTTCCCCTGTTCCAAGCGACTTCAATGGCATGTCTCATTCCCCTTTCAACCTTGCTAGAACTTGTTTCAAACTTTTCTGCAATTGTTGGATAAAGTTTCTTTGTGATTGAGCCGATAATTTCAGGTTCTTCCACTGCAAGTTTGACTGCTTCTCTTAAAAACTGATAGCCCTTGATATGTGCAGGAATTCCTATGCTGATAAAAATGTTTGAAATTTTTTCGTCAAGTTGGTGCGCCCCATTTTTGCCCTGAATATTTCCAAGCACTTCGTTTATTCTGTTTTCAAGGTTTTCCAAAGAAACAGGCTTTACCATAAAATAGCTTGCCCCAGACTGCACGGCCTTTGTAACAAATCCACTATGAGAAAGATTTGAAACAAAAAAGACTTTTGGGCACTTTTCTTTCATTTCTCTCAATCTGTCAAGCACGGCAAATCCGTCCAGGTTTTGCAAAATAACTTCCATGACCAACACGTCTGGTTGAAGCTGTTTTACTTCTTCCACAACCTTGTTTCCGTCTGAAGATGTCCCGACAAATTCAAAATTTCCATTCTTCTTAAAGTAGTCTACAATCGTGTTGTCTCCTTCGCTGTCAGCAACATAAATTTTTGGCATTTTCTTTTCAATAACGCTTTCCATAATCTCTTCTCCTTTTCTTTCTTTTTTGCAAAGCAAATACAAAATAACACACAAGAAACCTGACACCAAAAAAGAAAAAGTTTACATTTTGTCGTGAAAGAAAAAATAATGTCGAATCAAATCTAAATCCTGCAAAAGTGCCTGAAATAAAGAGAAATTCAACATTTCAAAAAGATAAATAAATCTTTTAATTGTTTTTTGACAAAAAAAACACACGGCCTCTGTCGTGTGCATTTGTTTATGAATGTCTTGCTTTCAATGTTGTGTAGCTCAAAAGTTCATAAGCATTCTTTCCTTTGCCACCAACGCTTGTTCTATACAAATAGAAGTTTGCATCGCTGTCTGTGATTGTCTCTTCGTCTGTTGCGTTTTCAAGTTGTGCATAGAAGTAAATGTAATCTCCATCAAAGGCATATTCGCCTTCTTTCATTTTTGTCATTTTTACAACTTCTGTGCAGTCTACGTTTTGAGCAACACCATTTTCAACAACAACTTCTCCAAGGTTTGCAAGGTAAATGCCTGTTTCCGTCTCCAAATAAACGTTTCTCCCGTTTACAAAGGCAACATTTTTGAGTGCTGTGTCTCCGTTTTTGCAGTTTAAAACTGATGTTCCGTCATTTGTTTTGAAAACAAGATTGTCTCCAGATTTAAGCAAATAACCTTTTATACTTTGGTTTGAAGCAATCAAATCTACTCCCGTAATTGCTGCATTATAATACAAATAATTTTCAGAATTTACTGAAATTGTTCCTTCTTCGTTTGTGTCAAGTTTGTATGTTTTGCTGTCAATTGTGTAGAAAATTGTGTCTCTTTCTCTTGCAATCAAAGAAATTGTCTTTCCTTGTTTGAAGTCAACGTCAGCCTTTTCTCCTGTTGCAACAGAAACTTTTGCCATAACAGAGCCTGTGATGTCAGGATTGTCTTTTACTTCTTTTGCGTATGTGTAGAAAATTTGTCCGTTCCAGTCAAGAGTTGATTGTTCCTTGTTTTTTTCATACGTCTTTGGAAGCACTGCGCTTTCAACTTTTGTTGCAAGTGTTGTTGTTTTTGTCTTGTCGCCAAGTTGAATTTTTACAAGTTTGTTTCCAGCAAGGAAAACAAGATAGTATTTTCCAGAAAACTTTAAAACTTCAATCTGTTTGATTTCTGCTTCTGTTTTGTAGAGAGCTTCTTTTTTGTCTCCGTTGAGTCTGCTTCTGTAGATTGTTGAATAGTTGAATGTGTAAACAAGTTTTCCTTCGTCATTTTCTGATTGTTCTCTCTTTGGCGTTGTGTAGTAGATGTAATTGCCAAGAGCAAACATAAATCCGTTTGCTTGTCCAACAACTTCTTCTGCAACTTTGTCAACATTCTTTGGTGAATAGTCTTTTGTCTTTGAAGCAAGTTCTATATTTGTGTTCAATCTTGCAAGATATGCTTTTTTTGCATTTTTTTGATAATCTTTGTCGTTTGTGAACTCTGTGTAGTCTGCAAATGTGTTTCCATAATAAAGATAGCCGTCAACCATTGTTGCTGCCGTCCCGTTGTAAACAACTTCTTTTGAAGTGTTTTTTATGTCGGGAACGCTTGAACAACCTGCAACCAGGAACGCTACTCCCATAATTCCACAAAGCACTTTAGTAAATTTTTTCATCTAATTTCTCCAAGTCGTTTTATTATACATATTATTGCCACAATTGTCAATAAATTTCATTTTACAAATCAGTCTATTTCAATCATCTTGTTTCCCACAATGTCGCAGGAAGTGAGATAATAGTAAATGCCATTCTTTTCAAGCACAAGATTTTGTTTGCAATATGCGTGAATGTGCCCATAAACAACCTTGTAAACGCCATACTTTTCAATAAGTGCCGTAACTTCATTGTCTTCTTCCTTAAACGTGTAAGGTGGATAATGCAACATGCAAATTATTTTTTCGTCTGCCTGTTGAAGTTCTTTCGCCTTTTGCAAACTCATTTCAAGTCGCAAAAGTTCTCTCTTGTAAATCTTGTCGTCTTCTTCTGTCTGATCCTTGTTGTCAGCCGGCAAATTCCAAAGTCTTGTTCCACAAACAATATAGTTTCCAAATTTGATTGCATCATTTTGAATGGCATAAAATTTTTGTGGCATGATGTTTCTTACTGCGCTTATGCTCTTCCACCAATAATCGTGATTTCCACGCACCAAAACCTTTTTGCCCGGCAAATTTTCCAAAAGTTTGAAGTCAGAAATTGTGTCTTCAAGTTTCATCGCCCATGAAAAATCCCCAGCAAGCAAAACTAAATCTTCTTCACTTACCTTTTCTTTCCAATCTGCAAAAATTTTGTCAATATAGTTGTCCCAAACTGGCCCAAAAATATCCATGGGCTTTGGGTTGTTTACTGACAAGTGTAAATCACTTATGGCAAAAATTTTCATTACAAACTTCTCAATACTTCTTGAACAAGTCTCATATCAACCTGTCCGTTGTAGTTTGCCTTAAAGTGCTTCATAACAGAAGGAATGCTTCTGTCTTCAAGCCCCATAATGACAGCCTTAATTTCGTCTTTTGAAAGTTGTTTTGGAAGATATGTGCTTGCAATCTCCATTTGTCTTTCAAGTTTTGCAACTTCTTCTGTGTTGTTTACTTTTTGATAGTTTTCTTTCTCTTCTGCAAGTTCTTTTATCGTCTTTTGAAGCAAATTTGCAAGGTCTGCATCTGGCAACATCTGCTCTCTGTTTCCCTTTGCAATTTTTTCAAGCAAAATTTTGTTTAACAATACGCTGTAAAATGCTCTTGCAACGCTGTCTTTGTTTTTCATCGCTTCAATGTTTGCTTTCTTTATTTGTTCTTCAATCATCATAAACTCCTTATGTGTATATTTTAAAACAATTTCGTTTAATTTGTCAAAATAATTGACAAACTATTTGCCATCGTGTATAATACGTTTACGTTTTGGTGATGTAGCTCAGCTGGCTAGAGCGTACGGTTCATACCCGTAAGGTCGGTGGTTCGATCCCACCTATCACCACCACACCCGTTGGGTGTTTTTTTTATTGCTTGGTGGGATTTCACTGCGTGAAGATTTGCTCCACAAATCACCGACCCACCTTTCGGTGTCGGTTCGACGCCCTGCACTCACGTCCAACAGGTTTGCCACAATCTTTTTGTAAACAAGTTTACATTGTGCCAAACAGCGATCCCACCTATCACCACCACACCCGTTGGGTGTTTTTTTATTGCTCTTTTTTCTTATATATAATGTATAGAAAAGAAAAAGGCCAGGATTTCTCCCGGCCTTTTTTTATTCTCCTTTCGCAGTAGCTTTTCTTACACAGCTTTCAGCAATAGATTTACGTGCTTCAAGGGTTTCCTTGGCATATAACGCTTCTTTATCTTTTTCGTCTAAACCTTTATACCCTTTGACGAACTCCTTAAAGATGTCGCCAAGGCAAAGTTCTAGCACACTTGTTGGATCAACTTTCAAAAAGCTTCCCATCTAAATCTCCTATTTAATGCCGTATTTCTTTCTAAGTTTCTCAATTGCCTTGTCACGTGCAGCACCAGTAAGGCTGTCTGGCAATGCGTTGACTTCTGCTTCGAACTTCTGGTAATTTCTTGCAGCTGCTTCGTCTTTCTTGATGTTCTTGTCTTTTTCTGTAAAGGTGTCCATACCTTCTCCAAAAACAGGCTTTGTGATCATCTTGAGAGAGTCTCCAATATAATTAAACGCTTTTGTAAACAATCCTGTTGTTTCTCTTCTCATCGTGTTTCTGCTTGCTCTTGCGGCGGTTGTTTTTACCTGTTGTTGCGCTTCACGTATGCTTCCTGCAGTCGTCCTGCTTCCACCAAGCACATGTGTCAAACTGTTTGATCCACGACCGTCAATCTGTGTTATGCCATGTTTTGTAGTATATTCGTTAAATTTTTTGTCATTTGTCTGCCAATTTGTAAACAAGTCTGTTTTTTGTACAGCACTTGATCCAGCACTATCAGCAGTCTGCCTAATTGTCTTCATAGCATTTTCAAGTTGAGCTCCAGAGACACCTTTCTTTTGAAGCTCTGCTCTAACTTCATCAAGGTTAATGCTGTCTCCTGTCTTACCTTGAACTTTCGATTGCATAACCTGTCTGATTGCACGATATCCTTCTCTTTCGCTTACAACTTGCCTGTCTGCCCCAATATTTTCGTCGCCAGTAATCTTTCCTTTAATCTTTCCAAAAAGTCCACCAGCCTTTTCTCCCAGTGATTTTATTCCACTGCCGGCAGCTCTTATACCTTTAATAGGTGCAGTAGCAACTTTTCCAAATCCGGTTTGTCCAAACTTGGAATCAGCAAGGTTGCTGAGCCCCTTTCCTGCAAGAGCAGTCCCTGCAACACCAAGCGCTGCAGCTCCAGCTGTAAGTTTTGCTGCCTTTCCGGCCGTCTGTTGAACTTCTTTGGAAATTCCTTCACCAGTCTTGTTTGCGTCAGCCGCACCGATGAGCTCTGACAATGTCGCAATAACGGCTTTGATTGTGATAAGACCAACAATAAGCACAAGTGATTGTGCAAGCAAATCGGCAATGCCTATGTTGAAGAATTTGATTTCGTTGAAGTACGGCAGGATCATCAGCATCAGGTTCATTCCGACGACGGCGCCGTAAGTCATCAAGACTTGCTTCATAAATTGCTCACGCCATTTCTTCGCGGCTCCCCCACCATCAAGTGGCGCCAAACCAAAGAGTGGTGGTGCAATAAGGAAGAGCACGATGCACATAAACAACCTTGCAATCAATCCCATGATGATGTTTACAAAAATTGTTACGCACATCAAACATCCCGCAAAACCTACAAGGAAGTTAAACTGCCACAGGTCGTAATAATACCAAACTAGTCCAACATTAAATTTTGTATATGTCCAATATACTTGACACAGGAAATTTGTGAAATATTTAAATGAAACAATTGCCCCATCAAACAAATAATTCACTTTATATGGCACTTTCAAGTGTAAGTTACACTCAAAAGCGGTATCTATCATCTCCGCAAGCTGATCATTATCCTTTGCATTCATAAACAGGTGGTTTCCTGTATAGTCGTTTTTAGACCCAGAGAACTGGCTCTTGTCTCTATACCCTGGAATAGAGCCTGTTGATTCAAAATTCATTTGCCCAAGACGAGCACGATTTCCGTTGTATGCTGCAACCTTAAACAGCATTCCAGAGAATGACGCCGACTTTGCTCCAATAGGACCCAGCGCCTGCATATGTAATCCCGTAAGATCTTCACTAGTTCCGTACTTGATTGCCGCACCATATCCGAAAATGTCATAATAAATATAGGTTTTTTCGTCAGATAGACCATTTATAGATTTTATTGTATTTACCGGCTGTAGATACTCCGTTACGGCATCTTTTCCATACAGATTTACCAGTGATGACGATGTGGTCGAAGTGATTGAATCCAAAGCTTCAAGGAGTGCTTCTGAAACATAGAGTCCCAAAACCACGATAACAGGTACAGCAAGCATGTTTATAATTGCCTTTCCTGCAGTGTAAACATATTGCATTGGACCTTTTGCTGCCTTTTCGTCGTATGTATAATGGCTTTTGATAATTGCGATAAGTGTTGCAAAGAAACAAACAATAATACCAAACAAAATGAATGACCAGAATACCGTTGTAAGCGTCGAATATTGTACTCCATTTTTGTTTATTCCTATGATTGCCGTGATAAAGTTTGTAACGATATCACCATCTGTCGGTTGTCCCTTTACGTAATAGACGTCCAAACCTGCAAGCTTTCTAAAGAACAATTGCATAACGTCAATCAAGCAGGCAAAGGATGCATACAAAAGATACATGATCTTAGGAATTAAATCAAAAAGGGCTTTAAAGAAGTCCCCAATCCAGCTAAAAAGACCCAATAACATTGAAGATGACATTGCGCAATTCTCCTTCTTTATTAGTTTTTACAATTATAACAAATAAAATTACAAATTACAACAATTTTTTCTAAAAAAAGTAAATATGGAGTTTTGTTCGACAAAAACAGGCAAAAAACAATTAAATTTTTCTTAAAAATTTTCTCTGTAAATTATTTAAATTGACATTTTCAAAAAATAATTGGTAAAATAACTATATGAACGAACGTATAAGGGAAAAACTTAAAACGCTTACAACCAAGCCTGGTGTATACGTTATGCGAAACAAAAATGGCGACGTCATATACATTGGTAAGGCGAAAAATTTGAAGAACAGGGTCAGTCAATATTTTAGAAACTCCCCAAAGCAACCTAAGGTTCAAGCAATGGTTGATCACGTTGACGACTTTGACTATTTTATTGCCATGAGTGAACTTGACGCTTTGGCACTTGAAAGCAATCTTATACACAAGCACCAACCTTTCTACAACATTTTGTTGAAAGACGGAAAGATGTTTCCATACATCAAGGTTGACATGACAGAAGATTTTCCAAGATTTGAGGTTGCAAGACACGTCAAAAAAGACGATGGAGCAAAGTACTTTGGACCATACATTTCCGGCATTGACCCAAAAGAAGTTTTAAAGACGATAAATTTTGCATTTAAAGTCAGAACGTGCAAAACAAAAATTTCTGAAAACAAAAAAGCAAAGAGAGAGTGTCTAAACTATTCTCTTGGTCTTTGCCTTGCCCCATGCACAGGAAGAGTCTCAAAAAGTGAATACAACAAGGAAATAAAAAAGGCAATAAACTTTTTGAATGGCAACGACGACGAAATTGAAAATGTTTTGAAAGAAAAAATGGAGACTGCAAGTGAACTTCAAAATTTTGAAAGAGCCATCGAACTTAGAGAGTCCCTGAAAATGGTTTCCCGTCTCAAACAAAGAGTTGTGGCAAATCTTCCAAAAGATGTCGACAAAGATATTTTTGCTTATCACACAGACGGGCTTTCTAGTGTGATGACAACAATAGTTGTGCGTGGTGGAAAGATTTTGGGTGTTGCAAATTTCAATCAAAATGACGCAGAAATTGAAGAATCTGCTTCCGTATTCAATTTTTTGGTGGAATATTATCAAAAAATGCTTGTTCCAAACGAAGTTGTTGTCAGCCATGAAATAGATGAAAACCTTTTAAAAACATATCTAAACAAAAACATAAAAATTGTTTCTTCACCACGTGGAATAAACAAAACTTTGCTTGAAATGGCAAAACAAAACGCCGAAGAATACCTTTCAAAGCACATTGAAAAAGAAAAAATTTTGTATAATTCAAGCGTTGGAGCAATCAAACAACTTCAAGAAAAATTGAACCTAAAAAATCTTCCAAGACGCATGGAGTGTTATGACATATCTCACATTAGTGGAACTTACAAAGTTTCTTCAATGGTTGTGTTTACAGATGGAAAAGCAGACAAAAAACAATACAGAAAATTCAAAATTAAACATGTTGTTGGAAACAACGATTTTGAGTCTTTAAAAGAAACTCTTTCAAGAAGATTTCAAAGGTTGAAAGAAAAAAATGGAGAGAGTTTTAAAGAAAAACCTGATTTGATTGTTATTGATGGTGGGAAAGGTCAGTTGTCTTCCTGTTTGGAAATTTTAAAAGAATACAACCTTGAAAACGAAATCGAAATGATTTCTCTTGCGAAAAAACAAGAAGAAGTTTTTGTGAAAGACTCTTCTCTTCCTGTCATTCTTAAATACGGCAGTGCAGAACTTAAACTTTTGCAACGCATAAGAGACGAAGCCCACAGATTTGCCATAACTTTCCACAAGCAAGCCCGAACAAAAGGTCAAACACAAACCGAACTTGAAAACATTTCGGGACTAGGAAAAGTGAAAATTGAAAATCTTTTGTCGGCTTTTGGAACAACAGAAAACATCAAAAAAGCATCAATAGAAGAGCTCTGTCTTGTCAAAGGAATTCACGAAAGCCTTGCCGTTGAAATCAAAAAATATTTTGAAAACAAAAAAGCATAACCAAAACGTTATGCTTTTTATTCTTCGTCATAATCTTCTTCATATTCCCCAAAACGATATTCTCTTTGAATCTTTCTGTCATATTGTCTTATGTGGACTTTTGCGCCCATAAGTTTGATGCATCGCTGTTTCTTTCTCTTCAACTCAACTCTGTCTTCCAAAATAAATTCCAGCCCGTCCCACAAAAACATCCAGCCAACGATTGCAAGAATTTCTTGCATGTAAATTTTGTGAAGTCTGTTGTAGAACAACCCCGTCATAATCATAATTGCAAGACCAATTATGCAAAAAGTGAGTCCGATAAACAAATTTCTTTTCAATCTTCTGTTTATTGCAACAATTTGCTCAGCGTTGTGTCTTTTTACTGCTTGTCTTATACGCTTTTTCTCTGTGTTTGATGTTGGCTCTTCTGTAAACACTTCCAAAGATAAATCTTCGTTTTGTGGAACTGATGCCACACTCATATTTATATAATCAACAACGCTTGGATTTAAAAGTTCATAAGTTTTGTATGCAAAAGGAGAGAAGAAGTCGTTTGCAGTCTTTAGTCCTACATAAATTTTTACCTTTCCGTCCTTTGTGTAGTCTAAGGTGTTGGCTTCTCTCATCGCAGAGCTATTTTCAAGTTTTTTGAGCAATTTTCTTCTAAGAAACATAAATCCCTCTTTTTTGATACTCCCCTATTATAGCACAAAAAGGGCAAAAAGGCAAATCGAAAAATTCCACAAAAGAAAAAGCAGAGTTTTTTCTCTGCTTTTTGCTTCTTTTTTTATAAAATTGCAATCGATATTCCACAGAAAATCATAAGTGAAATTGCATCAACAATCGTTGTGATAAATGGGCTTGCAACAACTGCCGGATCAAGTTTCAGTTTCTTTGCCAAAAGTGGCAGGCATGCCCCAACAATCTTTGCAACGCAAATTGTCCCAAAAAGTGCAAGTGAAACAACAACCGAAATTTGCCATGTGTATGGATAACCAAAAATAAGTCTGTCAATAAGTTGCAACTTTGCAAAGCAGGCAACAGCCAAAACAAGTGCCAAAAGCACGGCAACCCTTATTTCTTTCCAAATGACCTTAAACACATCTTTTGGGTGCAGTTCGTCAAGTGCAAGAGAACGAATAATCGTAACTGATGCCTGACTTCCAGCATTTCCACCAGAATCCATAAGCATAGGAATGCAGGCAAACAAAAGTGGGCTTAATGCATTCAATTTTCCTTCAAACGTGTTGATAATAAGTCCAGTGAAAGTTGCAGAAACCAAAAGAATCAAAAGCCAAGGCACACGTGATTTAAAAATCGACCAAATGCTTGTTTGAATGTATGGCTTTGCTGTTGGCGTAACCCCGTGTAACATGCTGATATCTTCTGTTGCTTCTTCTTGCAAAACGTCAATAGCGTCGTCGATGGTAACAATACCATTGATTCTGTTTTCGCTGTCAACAATAGGAATTGCCAAAAGGTCGTATTTCTTAAGTAAATTTGCGACTTCTTCTTTATCGTCATGCGTTTTTGCTGAAATAAAGTTTTCCGTCATAAAGTCGCCAATCTTTTCGTCGTCTTCATGCAAAATGATGTCTCTAAGAGAAACCGTCCCAAGCAAGTGCTTTTCGTCGTCTGTAACATAACAGGTGTAAATCGTCTCCTTGTCAAGAGCCTGTCTTTTGATTTTTTTGAGAGCATCAGCAACACTCATTTTTTCACGAAGTGTAACAAGTTCTGTTGTCATGATTGTTCCGGCGCTGTCCTTTGGAAAACCCAAAAGTTTGTTTACGTCTTCACGTGTCTCTTTGTCTGCAAGTTTGATAATTCTTCTAACAACGTTTGATGGCATCTCTTCAATAATGTCGGCAGCGTCATCAACAAACAAGTCGTTGATAATAAAACTAAGTTCCTTATCTGTAAACGACTTTATCAAAACTTCTTGCGCATCTGTGTCCATGTTTACAAAGACATCACTGGCCGTGTCCTTTGGCAAAAGCCTAAACAAAATCAAAACTTTTTCTTCGTCAATATCACTCATAACATCAGCAACATCGACTGGGTCCATTTCTCTCAAAAGTGGCTTAAGTTTTGTAAAGTTTTTGTTTTCAATGTCGTCAATGATTTGAAGCAGTTTTTCGTGTCTGACATCAGCATCAGCTTTAAGCAAAATTTCATTCAAAACTTCCGTTGAAACGTTTTCTTCAACGTCTTCTGTCTCCAAAATTTCAGTTGCAACATCTTCAAATTCAACGTCGCTGATGTTGTCCGTCAAAAATTTTTGTAATTTTTTTGGAAAAAGAATAAAAAGTTCTGCAGAAACTTCTTCTGGAATTTTTGGCATGATGTCTGCCAAAAGTTCGGGCTTGATAGAAGAGAGCTCTTTTGCAAGCTCTTCATATTTTTCTTTGTCAATGCCGTTTAAATATTTTTCAAGTTTTTCAAACTTTTCTTCATTAAAAAGTTTTTCGATGTGTTCTATGTACATAGGCTCACCCCTATTAAATACTTCTTATTCACATTATAATTTTTGCCTACAATTTTGTCAAAATTTTTTGATAAAAAAAAAGAGAGTTTTCTCTCTTTATTTTCTGCTTTCTAGGCTTTTTAAAACTCTTGGAGCAGCAATCAAAAACCATGTGGAAAATTTTTGTGGATTCTCCTGCATTTCTTTTTCTAGTTTTTCAAAAGAAATCCACTTCATGTCGTTTACTTCTTCTTTGTTTAAAACAAATTCTCCATCATATTCTCCAATCAAAACATGGTCAACTTCATATTCAAACAAATCGTCTGCATATTTTGAAAAATAGTTGAAAACAAACAATTCTTCAAGGTTGTCGCACTTTATTCCAACTTCTTCAATAAGTCTCTTTTTTGCATCCGTAATCAAATTTTTTGTTCTTGGATGGCTGCAACATGTGTTTGCCCAAAGGCCACCAGAATGATATTTGTCAAAGGCCCTTTGTTGAATCAGCATCTTTTTGTTGTGATACAAAAAAACAGAAAAGGCTCTGTGCAAAACAGCCTTTCTGTGTGCTTCTTCTTTTGATACTCTTCCTATTTCTTTGTCAAAAACGTCGACAGCAATAAGATCTTTTTCCATTTTTCTCCTACAATTTTGGTGAAACAAACAATTCTATATAGTTTGGTTCTACATATTCTCCTGTTTGTCCGTCAGCGTCAACAAGCCCTTTCTGTGAGTTTGAATCTTCATAAAAAATCTTGTCGTTTTCGTATGCTTTGATTTTGAGTATTCCGTCAACTTCAAGAGTTTTTGTTGTTGAAGTCCCGTCCAAAAGGTTGAAAATTTTTATCTGGTTTGTCCCAGCGATTCCAAACAGATGTGTCCCGACTCTTTCCGTTGTTGAAATGCCGGCTAAGTCAATCTCTATTTCTTCAAAAGAAACGCTTGTGACATTGTCCGTAAATTTAATCACTTTGTTTTGTCCATAATCCCAACTTTTTGAATAGAAGTATTTGTCGCTTCCGTCAACACAAATCAAATCTTCCGTCCTTAAAACATATTCGTCAACTGGGTCGTCTGTAATCACAAAAAATCCACTATCATTTAAAACTTTGTTTCCATAGTATATTCTGCCGTCTGCGCCCTTGTATGGATCTTCTACTCTTGTGTCGGAAGCAATCTCAACATTGTCTTTCATTATATAGTAGAATTCGTTTTCTCCAACCCTTTTGGTTATTATCGAATTTCCGTTTTTGTCAACAAACAAAAAACTTCCACCAGAAACTTCTTTTAAAGAAAAGATTTGTTTTACTCTAAGTTCTCCTGCGTCAACACCTACTTTGTAGTGATAACTTCCAGAACGGAAAATGACATATTGTCCACAATCGTCACCAAATGTACCGTACTTGCTTTCGCCAATGTAAAACGTCTCTTTGCCTGCAACAGGATTGTCCCTTACGGACAACGCAAAAACTTTGTTTGTCTGTTTTTCAATGAGATAAATTCTGCTGTAATAAGTGCCTATATAGTTTTCAAACTTGCATGAAACCCCATCAAAATTGCTTGTTGTTTTTGAAGAGTATTCAACAATATAATACTTTTCTGTTTGATTAAACTTTGTTATTGCAAGTTGTGTCTTTTCTTTTTGAGAGTCTTTTGTAAACTCAATTTCATGTGCGTTTCCTTCGCTGTCAATTCCTGCCAAAACATTTGCTCTTGCAAAATTTCCTTTCAAATCTTGCTTAAGCATTGAAACAACGCCAACTTGGTTGTATCCACCAACATCAGAAACGGCTCCGTCAAGTTTGTTGAATTCGGCAGGGAAAGAATAAGTCTTTTCTTCTTTCTCTCCACATGCGACAAGAGCCATACAGGAAAAGACCAAAAACATAAAAGCAAAAAAATTGTAAATCTTCTTCATGTTCTCTCCATTTCAGTTTTATTATACAAAAAGTCGTCTATTATATCAACAAAAAGAACTGCTTTTATCAAGCAAACGCAAAATTTCATATCATGTATATATAGACTCCAGTCTTGAAAACAACTTTCAATTTTGCCACTTGACAAACAAATTTGTCGTGCTATAATGAAAAAAATGGAGGATGAAAATTATGAATTACAAAGACATGTCATCAACCTACAATAAAAAATTGTACAAAGAAGCTCTTGTTCTTGTTGGAATTATCACAGGAAACAATCCTATCACTGGAAGATTTGGGAGAAAAATTCCCGTAAAAAATCAATTTAAATTTTATGCTTTAAAAAACCCTGAAGTATTGTTTTATCCATGCAAACCAAACACCAATGACTATATAACTTCGCCAAAACCAGAAGACTATTCTACTCCAACAAACCCTGCTGTTTCAAGTTTTGTGTATGTTGAAAATGAGCTTAATGCAACATTGTATAATGGAAAAAAATATCTCCCAGACATGCATTGTCCATTTCCTCTCACACAAAATCTTCAACCAACAGCCCTGTCTCACTCGACGCTTTTAGACTTTGTGTTTGCAAATGCAAAAAAAGGTAATGTGGCGGCCGAATGTTTAAAAGGCTTTTTGGAATTGTTGGCATCAAAACCATCTTTTAAAAAATCTTTTCCAGATGGTGGGCTAGCTCAAGCTGTATCGTGTTCGTCCTCTTATACAAGTTCACAACTGCGCCCTGAACTCTTGCGCGAGACGTATCCCTCAAATTATGGAATAGGAAAACACTAAAAAACAAAATAAAAAGCCGAATCAGAAATGATTCGGTTTTTTGTTTCCCTTTGGACTTAAGCCTATTTAAAAAAAAATCACAACACTAAGCTGTGATTTTGGTGCACCCGTGGGGGCTGATGCGTAAGTAAAACATGCCGGTGTGCATGTTTTAAGCAATCAGCGGGCGAAAGTCTCGCCCCGGCTTCAGAACCCTTTCGTTCCGTAGAGAAAATTGAGCAAAAAAAAGCTTTATCAGTCTGATAAAGCTCTTTTTTTATTTGTAATCATCGAGTACTTTTGCTCTCATTTTTGAATATTCTTGTTCGTTGATCATGCCTGCTTCTTTCATTTTTTGCAACTCAGCAAGTTTGTTATACAATGCCCCATTTTGCTCTGCTGGTTTTTCTTCGACTTTCTTTGCTGCTTGTGATTGTGCTTGGTCACTTTTTGATTTCATATACTCGTTGTATTCTTGATCTGAATCTAAATATGTTTCGCCGTTGGCAATTCTTTGCTTTAATTTTCCATTTTTTGCGACATCAACCATGATGAAAACTGAGCACAAAATGTATACGGCAACAATCAAAAGGTCTATGATTATATAAGCTAAGGTCATTCCACTTATACCAATAATACCAAAAACGCTCAAAATAATGTTAAACACAAAAAGTGTGATGGCAACTCCTCTCGGGAATTTTGTCACAGGCACTCTTGCTTTCACAATCAACACAATTGCAATTGTAAGAGTTGCGACCGCAAACAACATTTCTATCGCATATGCCAACATATATTGCCCTGAATAATTGAGACTACTTAATTCAACAAGAATATAAATTGCTCCAAGTATTGTCAATGCTGCAAACACTGTGTTGAGTATCGCTGCAGTGAGTGTAAATGGTCTTGATTTTGTTTTGTTCATTATGTTTTTCCCTCCTTAAATCTTATTATTAATATAAACTATGAGCCTTTATCTGTCAAGAAAAAACAACAAAACTTATTAACAATATGCTGAAACTATCTTTTTCTTGGTTTATTTTGTTATATAGCAACCTAGATTATAGTTTCCAATAAAAAAGTGGCAGATTTCTCTTGCCACAATTTGTTTTTTGGTGCACCCGTGGGGATTCGAACCCAAGACCTTTCGTTCCGTAGACGAACGCTCTATCCAGCTGAGCTACGGGTGCATGCTTACAAAACAATCTTGCAAATTGCTTTGTAATTATAACAAAACGCTTTCAAAAAGTAAAGGGTTTTGTTTGAAAATCGAACATCAGGCACTTCTTATAAGCCTTTTCCAATAATATATCCACTGGTCCATGCCCATTGAAGATTAAATCCACCACATTCTCCGTCCACATCGACGGCTTCACCGGCAACATAAACGCCTTTTCTTTGTTTGCTCTCAAGTTTGTCTGTCAAATCGCAAAGTTCAACCCCACCACAAAGCACTTGAAAATTGTCATAACAAGAATCAACTTTAAACTTCAAACTCTTAATGCTGTTTGCAATTTTTTCTGCTTCGCTGTCGGCAAGATTTTCGCTAGGCTTGTTTGTGTTGATTTTTGCTTGCTTAAAGATTTCGTTTGCAACAGAATTTTGAAACATTCCCACAAACATCTTGTCAAGTCTGACATTAAGTGCTTTTCTGCTTTTTACTTTTTCAACAACCTGTCTGTAAGTTAGTTTTGGAAGCAAGTCAATTTCAATCTCCCCACAATAGTTTGACTTTCTTGCAAACAATGTTGAAAGGTTGAAAACAACAATTCCACTTAAGCCATTTTCTTTAAACAAAACTTCTCCCATTTGAGATTTCTTTTTCCCATCTTCACAAACTGCACTGACCAGCACATTGGAAAGTTTTGTTCCATTTAAGTCGTGTGTGTCTGCACCCTTAAGCGCAACCAAACTTGGAGTAAATTTTTTGTGTTTGATTTTAAGTTGATTTAAAATTTCTGCAGAACTTCCACCCGTTGCAACAACAATTTTTTCTGCTTCAATTTGTTCTTTTTCTGTAAAAATGACAAATTTTCCGTTTTCGGAAGCAATTTTTTCAATTTTTTGTCCCAAAAACAAATCACACTTTAAATTGTTTTCAATCACATCAACAACTGATTTTGCAAAATTTGAAATTGGATAAACTCTTCCTTCTTCGTCTGCATAAGTTTCAAGTCCGATGTTTTGAAAAAACTTTAGAGTCTTATTTTGATCAAAGACATCAAAAAACTTTTCAAGGTCTGTGTTGTAAAAACTTGAATTTAAATTTGTGTTTGTCAAATTGCATCTTCCGTTTCCTGTTACCAAAAGTTTTTTTGCTGGCTTTGTTGAAGAGTCAATCAGCGCAACACTTTTCTGTTTTGTGGAAAGTGCACACATCACCCCACTTGCCCCAGCACCTAAAATTGCCACTTTGTATTTTTTCATGTTTCCACCTTCTTCGATTATATCATAAAATAAACATAAAATAAACGATATCAATTGAAAAATTTTCTATGTTGTGATACAATATAACCACGTAGGAGTTTACATTGAAAAAATTTTTTGCCAAATTTGCTTATTCAATATTGCCTTTTGCAATTTTTATTTTGTGCCTTTTGTTATCTTTCTATGGCAATCAACTTTTGACAAACCATGCTGACCCCGGCACAATGCATTACGGCACCACTTGGCCATATACAATTCTTGACAAATATATCCCACTTTTGCCGGGATTTATCTACATATACTTTTTAACTTTTCCATTTTCTATTTTTATTTATTTTTATTTGGCGTCAAAAGACAAAAAGAAACTCTATGACATCTTCCTTACACTTTGCATTTGTTTCTTGATTTCTGGAGTAATTTATTTCTTCTTCCAGTCAAGACTTATAAAACCAGACTACACTCCAAAGTCTTTTACCGGAGATTTGCTTGTTTGGACGTGGAATTCCACAAACCCAACAAACAACTTCCCATCTCAACATTGTTTTATGGCAATAGCAGCCTTTATCGCCTGCCTTGATTGCAAACAAATGAAAAAACCAATTCGCATAATCGGATACATTGTTACGTCTCTCATTGTTTTGTCAACCGTATTTACAAAACAGCACTACATTGTAGATTTCTTTGCTTCACTTGCCATCATGGTTCCAGTTTATCTCTTGATAAAGCACTCCGGTTTTGGAGCATCAACAGCAAACGCTTTCGACAAATTTTACGCACGTTTCAAAAAACAAAACAAGGCAGAAAAAAGAGAGACAAAACCACAGGAAGAGCAACCAGAAAAACACGACTAGTTCGTGTTTTTTTATTGCATCTTTTGACAAAAATTTTTGCATTGTGATATGCTATAAATATCACAGGAGAAAAAATGAAAAAATACCCAAAAACAATCAAACTTCTTGGCTATCATGACATCATGCTCCATACTTACGTCTATGACGAAGTTGAAAATCCAAAAGCTGTTGTCGTGATTGTTCATGGCATGCAGGAGCATGCTTTTAGATACGACAATTTTGCAAAACACCTAAATAAAAATGGTTTTATTGTGCTTGCAAATGACCTTCGTGGACACGGAAAAACATGCCCAAACAAAATCTTAAGGGGTCATGGGGAAAAGAATATATATGTTGAAAGCGTAATTGACGAAATTTGCGTGATAAAATACGCAAAAGAGACATACAAATTGCCGGTCTATCTGTTTGGTCATTCCTATGGCTCAATGCTCTCCCAAAGCATAATTCAACACACCAGAATCATTGAAAAGGTTGTGCTTTGTGGAACAACCGACGGCGACTCTTTTGTTATGAAACTTGGCGACATGGTTACAAAAACTCTTTCAACATTCAAAAAGAAAGAAAACATAAGCGCTTTTGTTGAAAAGATGTCAATAAAGGCATACGGACACAGATTTCCACGTGGAAACTGGATGACAAAGGACGAAAAAATCTTTGATAAATATCTTGCCGACGAAGATTGTGGTGGAACATTTCCATTTGGGTTCTATTGGAGCCTTTCAAAAAACATGACAAAGGTAAACAGGCATATTGACAAGATTGGAAACAAAAAAATCTTCCTTATTGTCGGCTCTGAAGACCCTGTTGGCTCAAGGGGAAAATATGTTAAGACGTTATACAAAAAATACATCAAACATGGCATTGATGCAAAAATAAAAATTTATCCAAATGACAGACACGAACTTATAAACGAAACGGACAGAAAACAAGTTTACAAAGATGTCGTTGATTTCTATAATTCATAAAAATAAAAGGCGTGAAAATTTCCACACCTTTTATTTTTTCTTTCTTAGTTTATTTAAAAAGACATTTCTAATTTGAAGAGCAATTTCTTCAACCGATTGTGTTGCATCAATAACCACGATGCGTTTTTTGTTTTCTTTTGCAAGTTTTAAATAGCCATCTCTGACACGTCTGTGATATTCTTCTCCCTTGCTTTCTATTCTGTCCAAATTTTTGAGTTTTTCGTCCTTGGATTTCCTTTTCATTGCGTCGTCATAACTTAAGTCTAAAACTATAGTAAGGTCCGGTTTAAGGCCATTTGTGGCAAATTTTGTTATATTTTTGATGTCTTCGACTTTCAACTTGCCAGCGTACCCCTGATAAACATACGTCGAATCATAAAATCTGTCAAGGACAACGATTTTTCCTTCTTCAAGTGCTGGCTTTATCACGTCTTCAACAAGTTTGTTTCGACTTGCCGAAAAGAGCAAAAGTTCTGTCTCTGGAGACATGTCTGCTTTTGAATGAAGCAAGATTTCTCTTATCTTCTCTCCCACTTCTGTTCCACCCGGCTCTCTGGTGCAAAGATATTCCACTCCACTATCTTTCAAAAAGTCAACGAACTTTGTGATTTGTGTGCTTTTTCCACACCCGTCTCCACCTTCAAAAGTGATTAAGAATCCTGCCATATTTTTCTCCTGTTTTCACAAAAAAGTTTATCATACATTGTTTATATTGTCAATTCTAAAAAACAAAAGGACAGAATTTTCTGTCCTTTTATTTTTGCAAACTAAATGTTGTGCATTTCTTTCTCTTTCTTTCTTCTCCTTCTCCAAAGTATGAAGAATATGAAGAGTCCGACAAATGCTACACCACCACCTGCAATTGCAGCATAAATCCACCATGTTACAGGTTCTTCAACTCCCCAAACAGCATAGAGCATAAGGTTTTCTGTAAAGTCAATCTCTATTGTTTCTCCTGCTGCATAGTAAAGTTCTCCATTAGGTTCTATTGCCCAGCCAAGGAATGGTTTTTTACCATTTGTGTATGGTTTTGGACTCTTTCTAAGTTGAACCTCATCACCAAACTCAACAATATCGTCAATTGTGATGTTTGTTCCGTTGTTTGGATTATATCTTATTGCAAGCAATTTTCTTTGTGCATTTGCATGAAGTCTGAAGTTGTTTGGCCTAATCTTGAACAAGAAGCCTTCGGTGTCGTCAGAATCAATGATAATTCCTTCATTGTTTACACTCCAGCCATAGAAGTCGTATCCAACTTCAAGCTCTACAGAAAGTGTGATGTTTGCTGTATATTTTGCTACATACGTCATTGTCTTGTTTTCATCACTTGCACCAAGGTAGTTGAACCCAATGCTTGAATCATTGTCAGCAGCAACAACTGTAATTTTCTTAATGCCTTGTAAGTAAGAAATGTCAAATGTTACGCTCTTAAGTGTGTAGAAGATTTCAACAACCGTTACAGAACTTCCGTAAATCTTTCCTTCTGGGTCAGAACATCTGTCCTTGTCATGTTGATAGCCTTCTTGATATCCTGATGGCAAGTCTTCGCCTGTCAAGATAAGGTTGTCGATGTCAATAATTCCTTCTGTTGGCCCCGTATGTGTTTCAACAAGAACAGGGTCGCCATAATCGTCATCAGTTTGTCCCAAAACTTCGAAGTAATATTTTACAACATATTCTGATTCGCCACACTCAGCAATCACTCTTATTGTGATGTCATTTTCAGAATCAACAACAAGTGTAAAGCTTTGTTGCTCAACTTCAGTTGTGTTTCCATCTTTTACAATTTCATATTTTACGAAGTTGTATCCATTGTTCATTTCTGCTGAAATTGCAACTTCTGTGCCAAATGCGTATTCACCTTGTCCACCAACACTGAGAACTCTTGTTTCGTCATATTCGATGTCAACAGAGATGAGTTTAAGTGAATAGTAAATCCTGATTGTTGTTGAACCATCACCAGCAACTCTTATTGCAGTTGTTTCAATTTCTTGTCCCTTCATAAATGCTCTGAAGTGGCTGAAGTTTACTCCAACAAAGGCTTCTGGATAGTAGTTTGGCAAGTCTTCGATGTTGTCAACATATCTTTCTATCACTTCTTCTCTTGTGATGTGTGTGTTTGCAATTCCATGTTCTACATAAGGTGGAACTGCAAGAGAATAACTGTATTGTCCGTTTCTGTATTCTTGAACATAATGTTCGATTGTGTAAGCAATATCTGTTCTTGCCGTGATTGTTGCAACAATCTCAAGGTCTTCTCCACCCATTTCGTAAACAAGAAGCGTTTCTCTTGATTCAACTGGCGTTCCGTTTACTTCGTAAGATGTAAACGTGAATCCTTGTTCAATCTCAAAGAAGATTCTGATTGTCTGTCCGTATGCAACTTTCCATGTCCACATTGAAACAGGTGTTACGTCTTTGCCGTCTGCTGTAAATCTTACAGGACTTTCGTCTGTGTTGATAAGTCCGTGATATTCGTCAACAAATGACAAGTGAACTTGTTTGAATGTTCTTACATAATAGATGTATACGATTGTTGAGCCATCTCCAAGAATCATTGTTTCTTGTTCGTCAAGGGTTGATCTTTCAATCTCAAATCCGTCAACAACAACGTCTCCATATCCAATGTCTTCGTTTGTCAAAACGTGTTCTGTTTCTCCAATCAATGTCTGCTCTGGATATTCGTCAAGTTGTTCGTATGTTGTTCCAAGTGCAGATGTCTGGAACATATAAACAACTTTGTATCTTGTGTCGCTTCTTGGACTTGATGTGATTGTGATGTTCATGTCTGTTGCAGCAACTTTAAACTTCACTAAGTATTCTGTTGTTCCAACAGCTGTTTCGTTCGTGTCAATTGTATGCTCAATTGTAAGTGCCGTTTCGTCTTCGGCAGAAGCAAAGATGATATCTTCAAAATTGTATCCCTTTTGAAGTGTAAATCTCAAGCTGAGTTCTTCTTCATAGAAGAAGTTTCCGTTGTCGCTTGTAATGCTGATTGCTCTTGTGTTGTCTGCAATATACATTATTGTATATCTGTTTCTTGTGTAGTAAACAGATACGATTGTTGAGCCATCTCCATTGATTGTGATTGGTTCTGGTTCTGCAAGAGCAAATTCAAATCCTTCAAAGTCAAACCCTTCTGTTGATGTTCTCGCTTCAATCCAGCTTGCAACAAGTTCGTCATCAACATTTGTGTCTGTTGTTCCTTCGCCTGTTGTCTCATAGTCTGGAGTTTCTGCGTATGTTTCGTCAAGTTTTTGCTTGTAGATATAGATTGTAAATGGTGTGTCATTGTTTGGTATTGCATCTGCAACAACGGAAATGTTTCCACCAATGATGTTTCCATCTCCATCAATTCCACTCATATACAAACTCATTTCTTCTACAATTGTTGCACCAGAAACGCTTTCGTTTTCTTTGATTTCAACAAAGGCTCCATGGTATCCAGCGCTTGCTGTAAGCGTGAACGTTACCTTGTCTCCATACTTAACTTGCCATACTTTTCCGTTTTCTACAGGAATGTGTTGTGATGATTGTGTTTCGATTGCAACGTTTGCAACATGAACTTTCTCTACAGAAAGTGTATAGAATCTTCTTGCAAATCTTATTCTCAAAATTGTTGAGCCATCACCACTGATTTCTTGTGTATCAACGTATGTTTCAAGGAATTGATATCCCTCAATATTGTCATACTCTGTCCCTGCAATATATTGCGTGTATACAGAAGCACTTGTTACAACGGACTCTGTCTTTGCGATAAATTCGCCGTCAAGATCGAAGAAGTTTCCACTTGTCTCTGCATAGTTTCCATTCAAACTTTCAAGAAGAACTCTGATTGTAAATTGTGCATAACCTGCATTCCAAATTACATAGAAGTTTACGTTTCTTTCTTGTGCTGTGATGTTTAAGATTTCTGGGGATTCTTCTTCGTCGCAGCTGTATTCTTGTCTCTCTTCGTTGTCGTCATAATAATACCAGCCACCAAATTCATAACCAGCTCTTTCCCAACCAATTGTGTTGAATGTTCTAAGTGAATATTCTTGGTCGTAAGTGAATTCTCCTGCTCCCAAACGATAGGATCCTTCCTGTTCGTTGTATGCAAATGTAATTGTATATTTGATTGGTTCCCATACGGCAAACAATGTTATTTCTGTGTCTTCTTCTGCACCCGTTGCAAGATTCAAAGCATAATACTTGTCTTCGTTATAGTCGAAGTATACACCCTTTCTCTCTGGGATTGATGCCGTTCCGTCAACTTCAACAACAATGTTTCCTGTTGCGTCAATTGACCAGCCAACAAAGTTATAACCTGTTCTTGTAAATTCGCTTCCGTCTGAAATTTCTGTGATTTCGTCGTATGTCGCTGTGATGTCTTCAGCTTCGCCTTCACCCTGCGTTCCGTTGAATTTGATTGTGTATGTGTTTGCAGTCCACTTTGCATAAAGTTTAAGGTGTTCTACAAATTCAAATCTTTCAATCGTGTCTCCAACTTCGTAAGCAAAGACTCCATCTTTAAGCCAGCCGTCAAGAGTATAACCTACTTCTTCATATTCTCCTTCAAGAACAATGTTTTCTTGCAAGTATTCTACTTCTTGTGCTGTGTAAGACTCTGTGTCTCCCTTGAAGTTTTTATAGTATCTGATTTCAAAGTGTTGATATTTTACTGCAACTTCAATGTCAAGGTCTTCTGCTGGCATAATGATTGTTGCGTATCCATCTCCGTCAATTCCGTCAAAGCTGAATTGTATTGAATACTCTTCTCCATGAACTCTTATATAGTCGAATTCATAACCAGGTCTTGCTTCAAGCTTGATTCTGAGTGTTGATGTGTATTCAACTTCGATTGTTTCATTTCCATCAAGATCTCTGTCAACATTTCCGTCAACAGCTTCGTATGTTATTGAAACTGAATCAACGCCGTTTCCGTCAACGCCACTAAATCTTACATTAAACTTGTTAAGGTTGTAGTATGCTTTTACAACTGCAGAGCCGTCTCCGGCAATCGTTATTCCTTCGTCCATGTTGCTGTAAGAATATCCGGCATGTTCAAGATTGATTGTTTCAAATCCTTCAAGAACAATGTCTTGTGTGATTTCTTCGTCTGTTACACCTTGAAGTTCAACATCTCCGGCAAATTCGTAGGTTCCGTCAACTTTTTGCGTGTAGTATTTGATTGTGTATGGCGTGTCGTTTCTTGGCTCCCATTGTGCATAAGCAACAAGGTCTCCAACATGGTCATACATAAATCTGTATTCGTCTTCGTAAGCCCCTTCAACTCCATCAATTGTTATCTTCCATTCTAAGAAGTTATAACCGGCTTTTTCAAACTTGTTTGCAGTAAATGGAGTTATATATTCAAATGTGAAGTTTTGTGTGTATTGTGATACAACTTCTCCACCAACAACTGCCGTTCCACCATTTCCGTCAAATGTTATTGTGTACTCAAGTGGTCTTGTTGCTGCTGAGATAATCACATTTTCTGCAGGCATTGTAAACGTTCCACCAGAAACTGAAAGTCCAATGTTTGTAATCTCTATATAATTTGCAAATTCGTATCCGTCTCTTACGTCTGGTGTGATTGTTACAACAACACCAAATTTCACGTTGTAAGAGATATACATGTTTGCATCTTCGTCTGTCGTTTCTTCGCAAGCGTCATACTCTGCTGCGATTGAAAGGCCGTTAAATCCTTTATCGTAAACAACTTTTACTTCATACCATCTTCTTGCATAGTAAACTTCAAGAACAAGTGAGCCGTCTGACAATACAATTCCAGAAGTGATATTTCTTGGGTTGTCTTGGTCAAATACATAGTTTTCAACATTTTCGTTGAGAAGTTCTGCTTCAACGGTTGTGTCTGTCTTTGCAACTCCGTCTGCTCTGAATGCAACGTTTTCAACAAATTGTCCGTCTGCTGTTTCAAAGAAGTACCATGTTTGATATACGTTGTCTCCTGGGGTCCATACAGCATAGAGTTCTATATCTTCAATATACAAGAAGTTGTCGAATGTCAAATCTTGTGGGTTTTCTTCGTCATAAACAAATGATGCAATTCCTTGAGCTGCCATTTCTGCAGTCGTTGCCCAACCAACAAATTCGTATCCTTCTTTTGCCCAACTGAGTGTTGATGGATAGTAAATTGAGTATGGTTCGTTGTATGTGATGTCTTCGTCAAATGTTTCTGTGTCTTCACCATCAAGGTTTCTATAGTATTTTACATTATAAACATTTGGATGTGAAATTGTTGTAATTTCAAGGTCAAATGCTGGCATTGATTCGATATGGAAGATTCCTGCTTGTTCGTCATAAACAAATCCAACAATCTTTTGATCTTCATAATAGAATCCGTCTGTGTCGGTCGTCAATGTCCATCTTGTCTCTCCATCTTCAAGTGCAACAGAGCCTTGTGCAAGCACTGCAACAACTTCAATTCCGTCAAATGTGTATCCTTCGTGAAGAACATATACAAGATCAAATGGTGTCTCAAAGTCAACACGATATTCCAATCCAAGTGGTGTTACGCTTCCGGAGTCAAGTTCTTCAATATAGAATCCTGTAATTCCGGTTGAAGATGTAAGTTGTACTCCATAGTGAAGTCTTACGTATCTTACATAAACCACGACATATTCTTCGTCGTCATTATGATAGATATTGAAGATTGAGTCTTCTTCTGCATGGTCAGAAAGTGTTGAATATGCAAATCCAGCAAATTCCTTTCCATAGCCAAGTTCTGAAATATAGTCGAACGTGATGAGTATATCTGTTTCGCCTTCAACAATTTCTGTTTCGTCGTCAACAATATGATATACTTCTTCTTCATCCAAATCTTGCAATTCATAAACAACTCTAAACTTGGTGTCTTGTCTTGGGGTTGTTACAAATTCTACAAGAGTTTCTCCCTTGAATGTAAATGTAAGGCTGTCTTCATAACTTGCATCTCCATTCTTGATAAATCCAACAAAGTCATAACCCTTTCTTACAAGTTCGGTTGTCTCTTCTGTTGTTGGATCTGTGTAGGTGTGGTAAACTTCAACAACGCTGTCATAGTAAACTTGAATTGTCTCTGCAAATTCAACTTTTGTTCTGTTTCCTTCAAGTGTGATAAATATTGTTGCGTTTTCAAGGATTGATCCAAAGTCTCCAGCAAAACTCAAGCTGTAAGCTATTGGTTGCCATACAGCATAGAAGTTTACTTCTTCTGCATAATTTCCTGGAGCAAGAACATATTCTGCTTGATCAAGATATTCAACAATGTGGTTGTCGGCAATTGCTTCTGTTGTTGCCCAACCTTCAAATGTGTATCCTTCGTAAGAGAATTCTCCTGCGTCCAAAGTTGTTGGTTGAGTATAAACAGATCCACTTTGCGTGTAAGTTGTATCGTGTCCTGCCGTTTCTCCACCATTTCCATTAAATACAATTGTGTATGTTCTTGGTGTTGTTTCTGCAACAACATAAACGTCTCCTGCTGGCATTGTAAATGTTGCGCTATATTGTGCAAGTGTGTTTACAATTTCTACTTCGTTTGAAGTAAATCCGTTGTAAGTATAACCAACGTCTCCAAGTGTTGCTCTAAGCACAACAGAAGCACCAAATCTTACAAGATATTCATTTTCTGCATCTTCAACATGAGAGATGTAGAAGTCTTCGCCTTGTTCTGCTGTTGGCGTTTCAATTGTCTCTGCTTCAACGCTGTCAATTCCAAGTTGCTTTGTAAGTGAAACAACATAGTAAAGTCTTCTGTAGTATACGTTCATTCTTGCAGTTCCACTTGCATCAAGATTGTCAAGTTCAATGTTTGCAAAGGCATATCCTTGTCTTGTTGGATAATTTCCATCAGTCAAGGCTTTTACCATTTCTTCTGTTACCATTTGGTCGGTTACGCCAACACCACTCTGCGTCATTGTTCCGTCAACTTCAAACTCTCCAGCAAGAGTTTCAAAGTAGTAGTCAACAAAGTATGGTGTGTCGTTTCTTGCATTCCATTTTGCATAGATTGTTGTTGCTTCTGTAATCTTTACAATGTCTGTTGGCAATACTTGATTTACAAACGCTGTGTCAAAATACCAGCCTTCAAGTGTATAACCTTGTCTTGTTCCTGTTGCAAGTTCGCCATAGGCTTCGTCATAAGTTACAACCTTGTTGTTTGTGCTGAGTGTTGCTCTTGACGATCCAACACCATCATTCTTGTCAAATGTAAGTGTGTATGTGTTTGCCGTGTAGGAAACAATTTCTGTTACGTTTTGTGCAGGCATTGTTCCTTCAACAACAAGGACGTCTGCCGTGTACCCTACAAGCACTGGAGAAAGTACGCTATAACTTTCGTTATAGTCGATTTCTCTGATTTCGTCTGCAGATGCTTCTGCTCCGTCTTTTTCAAATACGTAATGTATTGTGAGAGTGTATTGATTTATTCTCCACTCTGCTTGAAGCACAGCATTTCCGTAAACTCCAGCTTCAAGTCTTGTGTCATCAAGCCCACTAAACATAAGTCCATTTTCATAGATTTCTGCCCAGTTTCCACTTGGTGTTCCTTCAAATGAATATCCAACCAAAGTATAGCCCGTTTTCTTAAGATTTGTTTCTGTGATAAGAGAAATTCTGTCTTCAATTGTAAATTCAACAATATGGTATCCGTCGTGATTAAGAACAACACCATTAAATGTTCCTTGATTTGGCTTGTATGTAATTTGATATGTTATTGCTTCCCAAACTGCATACAAGGTTATTGTTGTGCCGTCATTTCTAAGATTGAGCACTTCTTCTTCGTCAAGATATTCAACTGATCCATCTGCTGTAAGAGCCCAGCCTTGGAATGTGTAGCCTGTTCTTTCAAACGTGCATTCTGGAAGATTTATTGCTTGGTCATAAGTTGCAACAACATCTGACATATCGCCTACACCACGATTTGAATTAAATTCGATAGTGTATGTGTTTGCCGTCCAGATTGCATAGTAGACAACTTCGTTATCTCCAACAACTCCCGTTGCCAATTTTGTAAATACTTCTCCAGGTGCAACATCGCCTTCAACTGCATTCTTGTTTAATGACCAGCCTGCAAAGATGTATCCCGTAAAGCTGAATCCAAGTTTTTGTGCGTCATGTTCAAGGATTGTTACTTCTTGTGTGTATAAGTATTCGTCATCTTCAACAACCAAATCTGTCTCTTCTGCGTGTTTTGATGTGATATTTGAGTTGTAAATTACTTTGTATGAGTTTTCTTCCCAAACAGCATACAAAACAACTTCTCTTTCAGCAACAGCTGTCAAGTTTACAAATGTTGTAGCCGTCTTTGCAATTGTTTGCATTGTTTCGGTGTCATCTTCATATTGCCAGCCGTTCCATGTATAACCGGTAAGTGTAAATCCGTTTGCACGAAGATTTACAACTTCGTCGTAAGCAACTTCAGCATGACCTTCCATTGTTCCAGTTCCATGGTTTGCATCGTAAACTACGCTGTAAACAATTGGCTCCCATTGTGCAAAGAGTTCAAGATCTTCTGTAAGTAAATACGTAAATGATGCTTCGTTCAAATATTCTTCGCCAGAACCATCTGCAAGCGTGTTCCACTTGTTGGTGTAAGTATAACCAGTTCTTTCAAATACGTTCATTGGAAGATCAACTTGTCTATTGTATGTTGCAACAATATCTTCCATTGTTCCTGTTCCGTTGTTTGCCTTAAAGCTGATTGTGAATGTGTTGTTTGTTGCTTTTGCAACAATTGCCAAGTCTTCTGCACCAATATCAAGTGTATAAACTCCAGCCGTTTCAACAACATTTCCCGTCCAACCATCAAATGTGTATCCAAGGTTGTTTTCAAGCGTGTAAGTAAGTGTCAAAACAACTTCATATTTTACACTCAAAATTGCTTGTTCGGTCAAAGTTCTTTCAATCTTGTAGCTTCCAAAGGTTTCACTTACAAGACTTACACTTGCAATACCTTCTGTCATGCTTACATCAAGAGAAACTTGTTTTCTTGTATAGTAAACCCTGATTCTTGTGCTGCCGTCTCCGTGAATAATGTCGCCATCAAATGTTGAGTACGTGAACCCTTCTATCTCTCTCAATTCAAGTTGGTTCTTGTTCTCTATCTCTACATCTGTGTATCCACGCTTCGTCTCTTCAAGTTCT
>CAKJYB010000005.1 GCA_918241715.1 Clostridiales bacterium | reverse complement strand
TAATCACTCTTACATTCGCCTTTTCTATTGCCTTAAGCAAACTTATATCTTTTTTTTGAATACCTTTGCCAATTTTGCACAATGTATCGTCCAAATCAAAAACAACTGCTTTTATCACCGCTCGTATCTCCAAATGATTATCCAATAATTGATCCAACTGTTCTTGGGAAGATTTCAACATCTCTGATGTTTGCAACGCCTGTCAAATACATAACAAGTCTTTCAAAACCAACTCCATAACCAGAGTGAACTGTTGTGCCAAATCTTCTTGTGTCAATATACCAAGAATAATCTTCTCTCTTAAGCCCAAGCTCGTCCATACGAGCAAGAAGTTTTTCAAGCCTTTCTTCTCTTTGGCTGCCACCAATAAGTTCTCCAATGCCAGGCACAAGCAAATCAACAGCGGCAACGGTCTTTCCGTCATCGTTTTGTCTCATATAAAATGCCTTGATGTCCTTTGGATAGTTTTTCAAGAATACTGGTTTTTTGTACACTTCTTCTGTCAAATATCTTTCATGCTCTGATTGCAAATCGATACCCCACTTTACTGGAAAGACAAACTTTTGTCCGCTCTTTTGCAAGATGTCAATTGCGTCAGTATAATCAAGTCTTACAAAGTCGTTTGAAACAACATTTTGAAGTCTCTCCAAAAGTCCAACATCAACAAACTTGTTTAAAAATTCAAGTTCGTCTTTACATTCTTGCATCACATATTTAATCACATATTTGATAAGCTCTTCTTCATTGTTCATGATGCCTTCAAGATCGCAGAAACAAATTTCTGGCTCCATCATCCAAAATTCTGCAGCATGACGAGAAGTGTTTGAGTTTTCTGCTCTAAATGTTGGTCCAAATGTATAAGTCTTTCCAAATGCGTGTGTCAAAGGCTCTTCGTGGATTTGTCCGGACACCGTCAATGACACCTTTTTACCAAAGAAATCTTGGCTATAATCAACTTTCCCATCCTTATGTGGCAAATTGTCAAGCTCAAGTGTCGTCACTTGAAACATTTCTCCAGCACCCTCTGCATCACTCGCTGTGATGATTGGCGTGTGAACATAAACGAAGTTTCTTTCATTAAAGAATTTGTGAATTGCAAAAGCTGCAACAGAACGCACTCTAAATGTTGCATTAAAAAGATTCCCTCTTGCTCTGATTGTTGGGATTGTCCTCAAAAATTCAACGGTGTGGCCTTTCTTTTGAAGTGGATAATCACTATCACATGGCCCCAACACAACAACTTCTTCTGCATTGATTTCAAATGGTTGTTTTGCCTGTGGCGTCACAACAACTTTTCCTGTCACAGCAAAAGATGTGCCTGTAAGTTGTTTTACAGCCTCATCATAATTTGCAATTTTGTTTCTTTCCATAACAATTTGCACGCTTTTGAAAGCCCCATCGTTCAACTCAATAAAGCCAATATTTTTGCTGTCACGGATTGTCCTTGCCCAGCCACAAAGTGTGATTGTTTTTCCATCATATTGCTGATATGCTTTATATAAATCTCTTATTTCAACCCTTTTCATAAACTCCTCCTAAGGTGTAAGCCTGTCTGGTCCACGGAACAGATACATTGCTTCCTTAAGTGATGGCAAATCCAAAAGCAGCATCAAAAATCTGTCAAGTCCAAGACCAAATCCACCATGTGGTGGGCAACCATTTTTAAAGAAATTGATATAGTCATTCATAGGTGTTGGATCAATGCCACGCTCTACAATTTGCTTTCTCAAAATGTCTGGTCTATGCTCTCTTTGTGCACCAGATGTAAGCTCAACATCTTTAAAGTAAAGGTCATAAGATTTTGAATATTCTGGGTCATCTTCTTTTGCCATTGTGTAGAAAGCTCTCACTTTTGATGGATATTCTGTCACAAAGAAGAATTGATGTCCATTTTTCTCTTCCATATATTTGCAAAGTGCAACTTCTTGCTCTGTTGTAAAGTCATCTCCATCTTTGATGTCAAGGCCAAGATTTCTCAAAATTTTGTAAGCTTCTCTAACAGTCACTCTTGGGAATGGAAGTGTTGGCACAACAATATCTACTCCCAAAAGTTCTTTTACCTTTGCGCCAAGCTTGTCTGACACTTCTTTAAGTGCATAGGCCAAAATTTGCTCCTGCACTTTCATAACATCTTCTTGAGAATTTACATAGCTTATTTCAATGTCAAAGCCTGAAAATTCTGTTGCATGCTTTTTTGTGTGTGATTTTTCTGCACGGAAAACTGGAGTGTTTATAAACACTTTTTCAAATCCTGCTGCCATAGCCATCTGTTTGTAGAATTGTGGACTTTGAATGAGGTATGCTTTTCTGTCAAAGTATTTTACTTCAAAAACATCTGATCCACCTTCACTTGATGCTCCAATAAGTGTTGGCGTGTGAACTTCAATAAACCCGTGGTCAATGCAATATTGTCTCATGGCTTGGTTGAGCACAGTTTCAACTTGGAAAATAAGTGCTTTTTCTGGACTTCTAAGGTCAATCCAGCGATAGTCAAGTCTTTGGTCAATGGAGCTTTCTGGTCCAATTGGAAATGGCTCTGCATGGCTTGTAAGCTCAACCTTTTCTGGAATTATTTCAATTCCGCCAAGTTTAACAAACTCATTTGCCACAGCTTCTCCTGTGATTTTCACCGTGCTCTCAAGCGTTGCATGAGAAAAGATCTCTGCAATCTCTGGTTTTTCTTCCTTCACAACAGTCACTTGAATTTTCCCAGACAAGTCACGGATAACAACAAATTGCATATTCTTTTTGTCACGCAAATTCTCAATCCATCCTTGAATTTCAACTTTCCCTGGTTTGATTTCTCCTATTTTCATAATCTTCTCCTTTTAAATAAAAAAACCTAATGCAAAAACTGCATTAGGACGATTTAACAACCGCGGTGCCACCTAACTTGTTGAATTTCTCAACCACTTTGATATTTAGTTAAGACTGGTAAAGGTGTCTCACTTTGGAGAATTTGATAAGATTTCAGCCTGCCTTATCTCTCTGTAAAATTCTTTAACCCAAAACTTTTCCTTCGTCGTAATCTTGCATTTATATTATCATTTTCTTTTTTAAATGTCAACAAATTATTATGCCCAAGTTCTGTTTTGTTTAAACCACTCACTATCTTTCAATTTTGTACTTGAGGCAGAACATACAACTTGATAAGAATTTCCTTTTGACATGTACACAATATTGCCATTGAATGAAGTGTATGCGGTCTTGTCTATTGATGCAGAGCTGTCACCAGTGTAAAGTGTTGTCACATAAATCTCGTCTGTATAAGAATGCACATTTGTCACAAACTCTTGTGTAGGAAATTGATTTTCATTTGTTTTTGTATACTCTGGACTTCCAGCGCAGCAGCAGACCACAATCGTCTTTGGTTGAATCACTTCCATAAGTTCGGAGCAAGAAGAAGTCTTTGACCCATGGTGACCCGCCTTATACAAATCTACTTTTGGAAGAGAATTTCTTGCGACAAGTTCCTTTTCTCCATTCTTTTCCAAATCACCGGTAAACAAATAGTTTCTGATTCCATTTGAAAATAACGTGCAAACAGAATTGTTATTTTCGTTTGATGTGTCAACATTTTCATAATAATAGCTATCCAAAATCGTCATTGTGTAGCCGCTTCCAACATCATAACTTTTGCTTGCGCCATCACTTTGGTTTACGCACTGCAATGCTGTATAATGTTTTGCATGTTCTTCATTAACCTCTTTTGCAAGAGCTGTTTGATAGCGTGTGTACATCGCCTGCTCTGTTTTGCCATTTGTCACTCCGGCAAAATCAATGATTGTTTGGCAAGTGTAATATTCAAACAAACTTTTGTATGTGCCATTTCCAGCAAAGCCTGCATAATGATCCTCGTGTGCATGAGTGACAATGATATATTCCAAAGTCCCATCTGTCACATAGTGATTTAAATAATCCACAACCGTCGTCACGCTTGATTCTCTAGATCCACAATCAATCAAAATGTCACATGACTCAGTTTTGATGTAAGTGCAATCTCCCGCATAGGCATTACCAAGCTCTAAAAAGTGAATAGAAATATCTTGGTCACTTACATCAGGATAACTTTTCTGCTCAGCATCTTGTCCTTTTCTGAAATAAAACCAATAAACACCAAATGCTACCACAGCAAGAATCAAAATAATTGCAATGACAAGAACAACTCTTCCACCAGACGTTTTTGAAAGTTCTTGTGCTGCTTTTTTGACGTTTCTTTGTACTCTTTTTGATGATTTCTTTTTAGACATTTTTTACCTCAAAAAAATTATATCACAAACCATTTTAAAAGAAAAAGAAAACGCAGCCTTTGCTGCGTCTTTGTTATTTCACAAAAATCTCTAAATGCCTTTTTAAAACTTCAAACTCAAAAGACCCCTTAAACCCATTCTCTCCATCAAGATTTACAATCTCGTCTTTTGGCAAAGTCATTTTAAATTTGTCAAGTTGTAAAATTGTGGCATTTTTGTCTTTTATGAGGCTGTTTTTCCCAAACAAAAACATCTTAAAAATTCTCAAGAATGTCAACAACTTAACTCTTTTTTGTCTGTTTTTTATCAACAAAACATCAACAGTTCCATCATCCCAACAAGCTTCACCATTTATTTTGTAACCAGCAACATATCTGCTGTTTGCAATTATGCAAAGAGCAAAATCATCTTCGATTGTTTGTCCATCATATTCAAGCTTGAGGTGTACCGGTTTTGACTTAAACATCTCTCCAATGCCATATTTGAAATATGCAAGTCTTCCAAACTTTTTCTTCTCTTTCTGTGAGGTTTTATAACTTGATTTTGTAAACACTCCAAAACAACAAACATAAATTCCATACGCATCATTTGCCCTAAAAATGTCATGAGAAACACTCTTTCCGTTTAAAATGATTTTTACGGCTTTTTTGATATTTTTTGGAATCTTAAGCGAATGTGCAAGATCATTGGTTGTCCCTGTTGGGATATACCCCAGAGTTGGCCTGTTTTGCATTGTTGCCATGGCGTTTATCACTTCATGTATAGTGCCATCTCCACCGGAAACAACCAAAACATCATACTTGCCACATGCCTCGCGTGCAAAAATGCCAGCATCGCCTTTTTTTTGCGTCGGCTTGCAGTCTACAACGTCAAATTTTGTTGAAAGTGCAGACAGAATATAATTCCTATTTCTCTCATTATTTTGTCTTCCACTTGTTGGATTGTAAACATAAAGACATTTCATATTTACTCCTCCTCAAACTGGCTGTTGTAAAGCTCGGCGTATGCACCGCCCTTTGCGAGCAACTCTTCATGATTGCCCTTTTCGACAACATCTCCATCTTTAAGGACCAAAATTAAATCAGCATTTTTGATTGTTGAAAGTCTATGTGCAATGATAAATGATGTTCTTCCTTCCATAATCTTATCCATGGCATTTTGAAGCAAAATTTCAGTTCTTGTATCAACCGAACTCGTCGCTTCATCCAAAATTATCATAGGTCTTCTTTCCAACATTGTTCTTGCAATAGTCAAAAGCTGTTTCTGCCCTGCAGACATTTTGATTGCATCGTCCACCACCGTGTCATAGCCATTTGGCAGAGTCTTGATATAGTGGTCCATACCCACAGCCTGGCACACTCTGTCGAGCTGGTCATCAGTCACATCTTTGCAATTGAATTGTAGGTTTTCTCTGATTGTTCCCTCAAAAAGCCATGTATCTTGTAAAACCATTCCAAAGAGAGAGTGGACCTCATCCCTTTTCATTTGCTTTGTTGACATTCCATCAATTTTGATGTCTCCAGAATTTACTTCATAAAATCGCATCAAAAGATTTACAAGTGTTGTTTTTCCTGCTCCTGTTGGTCCAACAATAGCCACCTTTTGGCCTGCTTTTACA
>CAKJYB010000004.1 GCA_918241715.1 Clostridiales bacterium | reverse complement strand
GTTATGAACCTATTTTTGTTGAAGGTGATGATCCAAAAATTATGCACAGAATCATGGCAAAAGCCATGGATAAGGCTGTCGGAAAAATCAAAAAGATTTGGCGTAAAGCAAGGGGAATGTTTGCAAACACAAATCGTCCTGCATGGCCAATGATTGTGCTTAGAACTCCAAAGGGTTGGACTGGTCCAAAACTTGTTGAAGGAAAGGTTGTTGAAGGCACATTTAGAGCACATCAAATCCCTGTCTTTTTGGATATGCAAGACAGCATGAATCTTATCAAAAATTGGCTTGAAAGTTATCACCCAGAAGAACTTTTCTCAAGTGGATACAAACTTAGGGACGAAATTGCAGAGATTTTGCCAAAGGGCAACAAGAGAATGAGTGCTTCTCCTTATGCAAATGGTGGAAATCTTTTGAAAGAACTTATCACACCAGACTTGAAGAGTTTTGAAGTTGCAACTTCTGGACGTGGAAAGGTTAAAGCGCAAGATATGGAACAACTTGGGAACTATTTGGCAGAACTTTTCAACCTTAATAAAGAAAATCAAAACTTTAGAATTTTCAGTCCGGACGAAAACAACAGCAACAGATTGAATAAGGTTTTGGAAGTTGAAAACAGAACTTTCAATGCAAAAAGACTTAAAAATGACGACAAACTTGCCGTAAACGGAAGAGTTATGGACTCTTACTTGTCAGAACATATGTGCGAAGGTATGCTTGAAGGATATCTTTTGACCGGCAGACACGGAATGTTTGACAGTTATGAAGCATTTATCAGAGTTGTTGACAGCATGATTGCACAACACGCAAAGTGGCTTAAAACCTGCCACGAAATTGAATGGAGAGCTCCAATTTCTTCACTCAACTTGGTGCTTACAAGCGACGTATGGCAACAAGACCACAATGGCTACACGCACCAAGACCCAGGAGTTTTGGGGCATTTGGCAGACAAAAAACCATATATAACAAGAATTTTCTTGCCGGCAGATGCAAACACACTTTTGGCTTGCTATGATGCTTGCGCAAAGAGCAAAAACTTTGTAAATGCAATTGTTGCTTCCAAAAAACCAAGCTATCAGTGGCAGACTATGGCCGAAGCTCAAAAGCAAGTTGAAGAAGGCGTGTGTGAATGGTCTTGGGCAGGGTTGAACGACACAAAGCACCCAGACATTGTTTTGGCTTGTGCTGGACATGCTCAAACAGAAGAAGCCCTTGCTTGTGTGATGCTTATCAAAAAATATCTTCCAAAACTCAACGTAAAATTTGTCAATGTTTTGGAACTTATGAGACTTGACAACAACGAAGAAAACCCATTTGCTTTGACTGACGCAGAGTTTGACAAACTCTTTACAAAAAATAAGCCTGTGCTTTTCAATTTCCATGGCTACCCACAACTTATAAAATCCTTGGTTTATGGAAGAACAAACAAGAATTTTGTTGTAAAGGGTTATCGTGAAGAAGGCACAATCACAACAACATTTGACATGAGATATGAAAATTCGACTGACAGATATTCGCTTATGCTTGATGTTTTGAATCTTGTAAAAGTGTCTGCAACCGAAAAGGCAAAAATCGAAAAAGATATTGATGCCCAAATTGCAAAACATGTTGATTATATTATGGAACACGGCGTTGATATGAAAGACATTGCAAACTGGAAGTGGAAAAACTAGGAGATAGGGCAACAAAAAAATCCATCAATTCGATGGATTTTTTATTTTTTTTCTTTTTACAAATCTTTTATGATTTCTGCTTTCTTTTGATTGTATTCTTCTTCTGTGATCAAATTCTTTTCAAGAAGATTTTTAAGGTCTGAAAGTTTTTCTTCAACAGACTTTTCTTTCTTTGTTTCTACTTTTTTAAGTTGTACGTCATCTTCGTTTCCAGCTGGAACAATGTCTTCAGATTCGTAAACATCTTGTGAAAGGTTTCTTGAACGTCTTGTTTCGATTGATTTCAAAACTGAGTTGCAGATGATAACGTATACAATGAAGAGAACAAGTGTTGTGATCATTCCTTTTGTTGTAAGGAATTTTACTGCATCAAGATTGAACACTTGCTTTCCTGTTCCTGTAAAGTTGAAGCAACTAAAGAGTGTTGAGAACCAGAAGTCTACAAACAAATTGCTTACATACATGATAATTTGGAAAACCATATAGTTTTTCTTGTATCTTATGATTGTTGAAGTTATCATTAACGCTTCAAAGATTTGGAATGAAAGGATAAGTGCAATCTGAATGAATGTCATTCTTGCTTTTGGTTCACCAAGTGTGCCTGCTTTGCCTTGAACATACATTGAATAGATAATAATTGCGATTGAAACCCAAAGAATTGCAGCCAAACCCAAAAGTGAAAGCATGGCAATTGAGACTTTTGTATACCTTTTCTTTTCAATATATCTAATCCAATAAAGTGAAAGGGTGCAACACAAACAAACAATTGCAATAATAGCCAAGAAAAGGCTAAGTCCTGCAGTCAAAAACCCATTCATTATTCCAACAACAAGAAGTCCAGCAGCAAGAAACAAACCAAGAAGAGAAATTGTGTAAATTATTCTATACAACTTTCCACCTTGAATGTGGTCGCTGTTTATTCTTTTTTGCATGTTTCTGTCGGCACGTCTTGCAACATGTCTTCCTAAATCATTTAAAAATCCCATAACGTTCTCCTTTTTTTATATATTATAATGTTATCACAGCAAAAATTTTATGTCAAACAATTTCAATTGTTTTTAAGTTGGGCTAAATTGTGCTATCATATTTATATGATACATTCGTTGTCCGGTGGAGTTGTAAAAGAAGATAGAAGTGGAGATTTTGCCAAAGTTGAAATTGAAGGCGAAGGATTTTTTTGGTATCTTTCTGATATTTTTGGGTTGAAAGAAGGGGACTTTGTGCTGGTGCCTTTTGGCAAGACAAACAAACTTGTCAGGGCAAAAGTGATAAGAATAGACAAGGATATTTCATACAAGGCTTCACCAATTCCATTTAAGCATGCAAAGAAGATTTCTTCAAAAATTTGATGTCGGAATTTGTTTTTTTGTAAATAAAAATGTTTGACAAACGTTTTTTGTGGTGTTAAACTTAAAATATAAGGGGGACAAAATGGCAGAAAAAAAGACAACAAATAAAGTTGAAAAAAAAGAAGAGAAAAAAGAAATGAAACAAAAGTATATGGTTACTTTTGACAAAGAAGAAAGAGAGTGGATTGTAAAAAAGACAGGGGCTGAAAGAGCTTCAAGAAGATGCAAGACAAAAGCCGAAGCAATGGAAGTTGTTAAGACTCTTTCCGAAAACCAAGATCTCAGCATTTCTGTAAAAAAGAAAGATGGAAAATTTCAAAAGAAAACAAGTTTAAGATAAAAACTCCAAACGGAGTTTTTTTATTTTGATTTATTGTGTTTTTTGTGTAAAATATTTTTATTAAAGTTTTGGAGATGTCTATGGAAAATGGTCTTTTATATCAAACACATCAAACTCCACCATTTTGGAAAAATTTGGCTTTTGCGTTTCAGCAGGTTTTGGCAATTATCACAGCGACTATGCTTGTTCCACTTTTGGCAGACGCAACAGGAGTTTATTTAAGCTAATCTGCTGCTCTTATTGGGGCAGGAGTTGGA
>CAKJYB010000003.1 GCA_918241715.1 Clostridiales bacterium | reverse complement strand
ATAATAAAGTGCGCTGGCATGCCCTGCCGACAAAACAAATCTATCACGATTTAAAAAGTCTGGATCGGAAGCATCAAAATTGTAGTGATCTTTGAAAAGTGCAAACAAAATTGAAGATGCGCCAAGACAAACTCCCAAATGTCCTATTTTTGCATTTGTGATTGTTTCGGCAGAAAGTGCCTTTAAATAATTTTGAGCCTTTTGGTTTATGTTCATAAATTGCTCCTTAGCGTGTTTATAATCTTTTCGCAGACAAAATTTGCGTCTGTTTTTACAACTTTTACACAAAAATCTGCATCCGTTTGCAAATTTTTTGTCCTATTTTCAAATGTAAGAGCATTGATTGTTGTCCCATTTTCATTTACAAATTTCTTTGAAAATTCAACAAAAATTGAAATGGCTCCTTTTTTTAGCGTCTTCAAATTTTTGGTGAAATAGTCATAGTTTATTGCAACAACAACATTTTCAAACGAAGCAACATGTCTCATAACTTTTGCTTCACTCTGCTCAAGATATTGTTTTGAAGTCAAATCTGCAAGCATGTCTTTGTCGATGAGTTCGTATTGAACAAGGTCGTCAACATCACAAAACATCATGCCTAAATTTTGCGACAGAGTCTTTCCAATTTCGACAGACATTTTATCGCAAAGAGAAACAATGATTATTTTGTTAAGGTTTTCCTTCTCCATATCAATATTTTAACACAAACAGCCCTGTTTGTAAAAATGTTTAAACAAATTCTATTTCTTCTTGCACAATATTTTTAAATTTTTTCTTTTTTACTTTCCCCTGAAAAATCTTTATGATTTGTGGCATGGCGTCAATTGTCGCCTTATAACCTTCGTCAATCATTTCGTCAAGTCCTTCAAGTTTTGTAGATTTAAACCTTTTGTTGTCAATCGAAACAACAAGATCAGAGCACAACAGCCCCTTGCTTGCGTTGCTCTTCATAAGGACTCTGATGGAACACCCCAAAACGTCCAAAAGTTTTGTGCTTTCAGTCCCGTATGTTCTTGTGCTGTTGCAATCAATTGACACAACATAATCACAGCCAAAGTGTCGTGGAATGTTTGCAGGAATGGTGTTTTGAAGTCCACCATCACACAAAATCTTATCACCAAAAATCACTGGTGTAAAAAATCCTGGAACGCAACAACTTCCAGCTACTGCCTTTGCAAGATTTCCACTGCTTATGCAAACTTGATTTGTTGTTTTCATATTTACTGCAACAGCAGAAAATGGCGTTTTTAAATCCTTTATGTCAATGTCTCCCAAAGTGTCAACAACAAGTTTTTCAATTCCGTCCGTCTTTGATGTAAAAGACAAAAATCCGTTTGTTCTGATGTCTGCAATCTTAAGGTTTTTTGCGACTTTGTAAATTTCTTTAAAAGTCATTCCTGACGCATAGGCTGCACCAAAAACACTGCCGGCGCTTGTGCCTGCAATATAATCAAATTTTATGCCATATTCTTCAAATGCTTTGATTGCCCCAAGGTGAGAAAAGCCCCTTGCTCCACCACCACCAAAAGCAATTCCAACTTTGACTTTTTTCTTAAACAAATTTATCATAAAATTATTATATCAAAAATATAATAATATATCAAAAAAATAGCACAAAAATAGCAATTTGCATATTGACTTTTGGCTGAAAATATGTAAAATATAACTACTGGAGAAATAAATGAAAAAAATAGATAAAGAATTGTTTAATGCAGTAGAATATGGCTCCCCTAAACAAGTTGCAAGTTTGATCAGATCTGGAGCAAATCCAAATGCTTATAATGAACAAACTGGAGAATACGTAATCCACGTAGCATATGACCTTGAAACACTTAAACTTTTGGTCAGAGCAGGAGCAGATGTAAATCTTAAGACACAAGATGTTGGACGCCAAAATGATTATGGCTTGACCGGACTCCATCTTGCGTGTTCCTTTGGCATTGAAGATAATGCAGAATTTTATTTGCAAAACGGAGCAGATATATTTGCAGTTACTGCACGTACAAATCGTTCTATAAGATATTGTGCTTCTCAACAGGACGGAAGAGCATCTATTCATGCTCTTCTTGACAAATATGATGTTCCAAAAAATATTTTCAACTATCGTTTTGAAAACGAACTTTTTGAATCTGCTCTTTTTGACGACATAGAGAGTGTTGAATATTTGTATAATCACGGCTCCGTTCCTGTGATTGTTGACGACAGAAACAAATTAAAAAGAGCAAGTGAATTGCCACAAATTTCAACAGCAATGAAAAAGACATTAAGAAAAATTGAAAACGATTTTATTGAAAAATTAAACAACGAAAGAAGATGCTTGAAAGCTCTTAAAGAAGAATGGCAAAATGGAAACTATGGTTTTTATCTTGTCGATGACACCCATGCATTGAGCACCTTACGTTCAAATTGTGGAAAAAGAGTTGTCATAAACTTTTCTTCAAAAAATGTTGAATGTGAACTTGAAACTGCAAAAGATGGTTGGCAAACATGCATAGTTGTTGGAGAAAGACAATATCCATTGTTTGGTGGAGAAGAAAAAGTTTATTGCATAAGAGAACTTTCTTCAGGTGAAGTGATTTATGAAAATGATTTGTGCTTGGCAAACAAGCCAATTCACAAAGAAATTGCAGAAATTCTTGGAGTAAGGCCTGCATTAGAATATATAGAAGACAGACTTGAAGAACTCAAACCTTATGAGAAAATAGAAATCGTTCCAACCGAAAGGACAACAATAGTTGGTGGAATGGGTGGAAAATAATAAAAAACTTAGCAGTGATGCTAAGTTTTTTTATTGCACAACAACATTTTCGCTTCCAATAATTCCAGCAAGTTCGTTTGTCAAATGGTTGTTGATGTTGACGCCTTGTTGGTAAACAAATGATTTGTCGGTTGACGAACATTTAATGACAACCTGCGTATCTCCCGGATAACTTGCAAGAGAATTTTTAACTCTGCTGTAAACATCTGGGTTTTTTGTGTCAAATTTAAGACAAATTCTTCCCTTTCCTTTGTTCTTTTCGTTTCTTTCTTCTTCGTCTTTCCAAAGGAAAACCGATTCTCCAACAACGGAAAGTGTTGAGCTGTCTCTTACGTTTATGTGCCCCTTGATTGTTACAAGGTTGTCTTCTTCCAAAACGCTTCTAAATTTTTGAACAGCATTTGCAAAGAATGTGATTTCCATTGTCCCTTTCAAGTCTTCAAGTTTGACATAGCACATTGTTTTGCCGGCCTTTGTTCTCTTCATGTTTACTTCGGTAATAATTCCACCACATGTAAACGATTGACCATCTTGCAAACCACTTTCGGAAAGCAAGTCGTCAACATCCATCTTCATTTCAAAGTCTTCGTTTTCATTTTCGTCGTCTTGCAACAGCATGTCAGAGGTAAGGTCAAATCTTTCAAACTTCTTTTCATAATCTTGAAGTGGGTGGCCAGACATGTAAACGCCAATGATTTCTCTTTCGTTTTTTAGAAGCGTCTTTTTGTTGTATTCCTTTATGTTTGGATAATCAATTTCGTCTTTAAAATCTTCAATCGTTCCAAACATAGAAATCTGTCCGGTCTGTTCGTTTTTCTTATCCTTAACGGCTCTTTCAACGGCTCTTTCGTAAACTGCCATATATTGCGAACGAAGATGCCCAAAGCAATCAAATGCACCACTTAAAATCAAACATTCAATGGCTTTTTTGTTGATTCCAACCTTTACTGCACGAGAAATAAAGTCTTCAAAACTCTTGTATTGTCCGTTTTCTTCTCTCTCTTTGATTATGGCGTCAGTCAAAGCCGTTCCAACATGTTTAAGACCACCAAGTCCAAAACGAATTGCCTTGCCTTCTGTGTGGAAATAAGACATACTCTTATTTATGTCAGGTGGCAAAACTTCTATGCCTTCTCCCCTTGCAAAAGAGATATATTTTGTGATATTGTCGGCATTTGTGATTCTGTTGTTTAAAATTGCCGTCAAAAACTCTGTTTCGTAATAGTGCTTAAGATATGCCGTTTGATAAGTGATATGTGCGTAAGCGCAGGCGTGAGATTTGTTAAAGGCGTATTTAGCAAATTCTTTCATTTCGTCAAAGATTTTTTCTGCAACTTCTTTCTTGTGCCCAAGTTTTACGGCACCAGGAATGCTTCTCTTCCCAGATGGGTCTTCCCAGCCGTTGACAAACTTCTCTCTTTCTTGATCAATTTTTTCAACCTGCTTTTTACCCATGATACGTCTGATATTGTCAGCTTGTCCCATGCTGTATCCGGCCATAACCTGAACAATCTGCATAACCTGCTCTTGATAAACAATGCACCCGTAGGTAACATTCAAAATTGGCTCCAAACAAGGATCATCATACACGATTTCTTCTGGGTGGTGTTTGTTTTGAATAAACTTTGGAATGGAATCCATTGGCCCTGGACGATACATGGCAACCCCAGCGACAATATCTTCCAAACAGGTTGGCTTAAGGTCTTTCATAACCTTTTTAAACCCAGAACTTTCAAGTTGGAAAACAGCGTCTGTGTTTCCGTTTGCAAGCATTTCGTAAACTTCTGGGTCGTCGTATGTCATATTTTTATCATAGAAGTCAATTTTTACGCCATGATTTTCGTAAATGTAATCACATGTCTTTTTGATGTCGGTAAGAGTTCTTAACCCCAAAAAGTCCATTTTTAAAAGTCCCATGTGTTCCAATTCAATCATGTTGTATTGTGTAACTCTCTGCCCTTCAGAAATGGCAACCGGCACATAGTTTGAAACAGGTTCTGGCGAAATCAAAACACCACAAGCGTGCGTAGATACGTTTCTTGGCACACCTTCAAGTTTGATTGCCATGTCAATAATGTGCTTTATGTCTTCGTCGTTGTCATAAAGTTCTCTAAGTTCTGGAATGATATATTTGTCATTTTCCGGCTTGCCCGTTGTTCCAAAATAATACTTCAAAACAGGTGGTTTTTTGATTCCGTCAGGCAATTTGTTTGGAATGAGTTTTGTTATGTGCATAACTTCGCTATTTGGAATTCTCAGCACTCTGCCAACGTCTCTGATGGCGTTTTTGGCCTGCATACAACCAAATGTAACAATGTTTGCAACGTGGTCAATTCCATAACGTCTCTTTGCATATTCAACAACTTCTCCACGTCTGTCCATGCAAAAGTCAACGTCAAAGTCGGGCATGGAAACACGTTCTCTGTTGATAAATCTTTCAAAGAACAAATTATATTTTATTGGGTCAATCTTTGTGATTCCTGAGCAATAAGCAACCAAACTTCCAGCACCACTACCACGGCCTGGTCCAACAGGAATTCCAACAGATTGAGCATAGTTGATATAGTCCCAAACAATCAAAAAGTATTCAACAAAGCCTTGCTCTTTGATGATTTCAAGTTCCATCTCCATTCTGTCGATAAGTTCTTGTGTGACTTCTTTATAATTTCTGTGCAGTCCTTCGTAAGAAATGCGTCTCAAAAATTCGTAGGCATCTTCTCCTGTGTCTGGCTTGTAAACAGGAATAAAGTTTTTGTCTGCAGGCAGTTTGTATCTTTTGTCGACTTCAAAAATCTCTCCCAAAGATTTTGTTTGAATGACAACATCACACTTGTCGGCAATCTCAAGAGTTGTGTCAAGCGCTTCTTCAAAGCCAATCATGGCTTCTTTCATTTCTTCATAAGTTTTAAGATAGAATTCATTTGTGGAAAACTTCATTCTGTCTGGGTCGTCAAGGAATTTTCCCATCTGGACACACATCAAAACGTCCTGCATTTCTGCATCTTCTTTGTAAAGATAGTGTGCATCGTTTGTTGCAACCATTTTGATATTGTGCTTCTTTGACATCTCTGCCAAAAAGTCGTTTACAATTTTTTGTTCTGGAATTCCATGATTTTGGATTTCAAGATAAAAATCTCCCGGAGCAAACATCTTGTTCATTTTCAAAATAAGTTCTTCTGCTTCGTCAAAACGTCTTTGCAAAATGTATTGTGGAATATGCCCTGCAAGGCATGCAGAAAGACAGATCACGCCTTCGCTGTGCTCTGCCAAAACTTTATAGTCAATTCTTGGTTTATAATAATAGCCTTCACAAAAGGCTATTTCGTTGAGTTTTAAAAGATTGTGATATCCGGTGTTGTTTTTTGCAAGCAAAATAAGATGTCCCATGTCATCTTTTCCTTGCTTTCTATGTAAATCACTGCAAATGTAAAATTCGCATCCGAGGATAGGTTTTACCCCGGCTTTGATACATTCTTCATAAAATTGCAACGTGCCATACATGTTTCCGTGGTCCGTGATTGCTACAGCACGATAACCACGTTGTTTTGTTATTTCAACAAGTTTTTTGATTCTTGCAATTCCATCAAGAAGAGAGTATTCAGTGTGAACATGCAAATGTACAAAATCAGCCATTATTCCTCCAAAGTGCTAGCAATTTTAATGATTTTTCTAAACCTATGATTAAGCCCAGAACGTGTAAGTTTTATTGTGGAAAGTTTCAAAAGTTCATCAAGGCTTTCTTCTTGGTTTGCAAGTCGCAAAACTGCAACTTCTTGCAAATCGTCAGACAAACTTTCAAGCCCAATCGTGTTTATAATTATGTTTATCGCTTCAACCTGCTTCATGCTTGCTTCAACCGTTTTGTTTATGTTTGCATTTATGCAGTTTACCTGTCTATTTACCTTGTTTCTAAGTTCTCTTGTTACAATTTCGTTTGAAAGGTCCAAAACGCACTTGTTTGCCCCCATGAGAGCCAACAAATCTTGAATTGTGTTTACATCTTTCATATACAAGACATAAGAATTCTTTCTTTCAAAAATCTTTCCAATAATGTTGTATTCTGCCAAAACACTTGAAAGGTCAATCAAAAATTGATGGTCTTGTGAAGAAAATTCCATGTGATAACCAGAGCCACAACTTTGCACGCTGTCAGAAGAAAGTTTTATGCTTGAAGTGCTACACCCAATATATGCACCTTTAATAAATGCACGCCTTTGTTCGTCTTCCGTAAGCAAATTTTTGTTTACCGAAGCATCAAATGTAATATCTCCGTCAACTATGTCAATCACAGAAGCATCAAGCAGAAGAGTTTTAAATTTTTCAACATCAAAAGCCATTTCGTAATAGGTGTTTTTGTTTATGCTATAGTTTTCTCCTATCTCTACTTCAACCTTATCTCCATAGAGTTTTTTTACAATATTTTTGCAAAAATCAAACAATTTTTCGATGTCGGAAACAATTTTTACGTAAATTTTGCTTCCGTATTTAGAAATTTGACCACAAGAATGAAAGAGTCCCGACAAGAAAGAAATGGCACATGTGTCATCTTCTATTTCAGTCTTTAAGATTTCTTCTTTTGACTCTCTAGAAAAACTCACTAAAAACTCCTTTTCTTGTTAAACTTTGGCAATTTGTCAATGTTTGCAACTTGCGAAATTGGAATGTTGTATTTGTAAACGGCATTAAGTCCCCTGTTTACTTCTCCAACTTTTTCTGGTCTGTGTGCGTCTGAATCTACAATAAATTTGATTCCTTCGGCAACCATGATTTCAATTTCTTCTGGTGTAAAGTTTATGTGCTTTCCGTTAAGCTCTACATAAACCCCTTTTTGTTTCGCCAATTTTGCTACGGCAATAGTGTCTGTTTGAAAACCAAAGTTCAAGTGCGTGATGATGTCAATAGGATATTTGTCAATCGCCTTGAGCATGGCCGTTGTATTTCTGTTTATTCTCTCTTTGCTTGGCCCAAAAATCTTTGCCATAACATTGTTTGAAAAGTTTAAAAGCATCTTGTCTTTGAGTGATCTCATATGGACAAGTTTGTGATATCCCATCAAAAAGATGTCCAAATATTGCAAATCTTCTTCTTTTACGTCAACATCTCCATCAAGAGAAATCAAATTTGCTTCAACTCCAAGCAATATGTCAACGCCGGTGATTTCTTTTGCCGTCAAAATTTCTTCTTTGATTTGTGGAAGCAATTTTCTTTTTACGCTGTAAAGTTCATGGTTAAAGCCATGGTCAGTGATGGCAATTTGCTTGAGTCCCTTGTCTGCTGCAACGGAAGCATTTTCCAAAATCGTCCCCTTACCATGATGGTTTCTTGAATATATCGTGTGTGTGTGATAATCTCCGTATACGAGCATCATTTTCTCCTTAAATTTATTCTATCACTTTGCCGTTTTTTTTACAAACAGAAATCACTTATTTAGTCAAAATAATAGTAAATGGTCCTGCGTTTGTCTGTTCGATTGTCATATCTGCCCCAAACACGCCAAGTTTGACTTTTGCACCATATTCTTCAAGCATTCTTGCGCATCTTAAATACATTTTTTCTGCTCTTTCTGGCACTTCCGACTTGGTAAAACTAGGTCTATTGCCATGTTCGCAGTCGGCAGCAAGCGTAAACTGAGAAACAAACAGAATTTGTCCACCTACATCTTGAACAGAAAGGTTTGTCTTTCCGTTTTCGTCAGGAAAAATCCTAAGGTTTGCAATCTTTTTTGCAAAGAAGTCAAGTTTCTCTTCTTCGTCATCTTTCTCTACACAAAAGAATACAACCAGCCCCTTTCCTATTTTAGAAATTGTGTGTCCTTCGACACTGAGTTTGGCTTGTCCAACAACCTGAACAACAGCTTTCATGGCACCCCCTTACTTCTTCAAAAAAACAAACTCTCTTTCAATGTCTATTCCTTTTTGCCTAAATTTTTCTTCAACAAACTTTGCAAGTGCAAGATAATCTCTAGAAGTTGCAGTTCCATCACTTACAAAAAAACCGGCATGTTTTTTTGAAATCTCTACACCCCCTATTTTAACACCTTTAAGCCCCATGCTGTCAATCAATTTTGCTGGAAAGACAACTTCACCATCTTTGATGGTGTGTTTAAAAACACTGCCAAGAGACAACCTGTCATAAGGCTGAAGACTGGCTTTCTTTTGCAAATTGTCCTGCATCTTTTTGAAAATCTCTTCTTTGTCGTTTGTTTTCAAAACAAGTTTGCACCCGACTATGCAACCATCAATGTCCGTTTTTCGATAACCAAATTCAATGTCTTTCTTTTTCAGTCTGACAATTCCTTTGTCTGACAAGACATCAACATAATCAACAAACTCAAAAATTTCATGTCCAAACGCACCACCATTTATCTTCAAAATTCCACCAACACTTCCGGGGATCCCATAAGACCATTCAATTCCAGAAAAACCATTTTCCTGTAATTTGATGTTTAAATAAAAAAGTCGCACCCCTGCTTCAACATAAACGGAGTGTTTGTAAAATCTGATTTTATTAAGTTTCTCCATGTTGACAACAACGCCGTCAAAGCCGTCGTCATCAAAAAGCGTATTGCTTCCGTTTCCCAAAATAAAGATTTTTTGCCCACGTCTTTTTGCTTGTTCAATCACCCCGACAAGTTCTTTTTTGTTTTTTGGAAAAGCCATAACTTTTGCAAATCCACCTATTTTTATTGACGAATATTTTGACAATTTTTCGTTGTATTTTATTTCTATATTATCAATCATAAAAATAAATATGAAAAATAAAAAACGTTTTATAAACGTTTTTTTATTTTAATGATTTATTTATTTT
>CAKJYB010000002.1 GCA_918241715.1 Clostridiales bacterium | reverse complement strand
TAACAATCGAAGTTGTAAGAAAGGGCAGACCAAGAAAAGCAAAACTTTATTACATCAGAGATCTTACAGGAAAGGCAGCAAAAGTTAAATCAGCAGACAACAACTAATAAAAATAAAACGACCAGATTTGGTCGTTTTTTTACACTCTCAATTTTGAAAGAGTTTCTTTTTGAGTTTTGTCCACTCTGAAGCTGTCGCATGATTTTGAGATGGCACGATTTCTTACAAAGGCATCTGTGATGCACTTTATTTCTTTTTCTGCTCTTTCAAAGTTAAATGTTGCAAGTTCGGCATAGAGCCATGCAAGAGCCATCTTTACATAGTATGCTTCGCAGGTTATTCCTTTAAGGTTTTTCAAAATTTCTTCAAGTTTGTCAGTCTTTAAGAAAAATCTCATAAGTCCAACAATGCCAACTCTGACATAAAACTCTCTGTCGTCTTTTAAAAGGTTTGTCAAAAAGTTGTAAGATTTGTCTGTTTTAAAACATTTGAGAGATGGCACAATCATATCGCAAGATGCCCAGTTGTCGATGTAGGGCAATATGTTTTCAAGATATTCAATTTGTTCGTCTTCGCTTTTTATCAGCCCGGCAGAAAAGCCGTAAAGCAAGATTTCTTCAAAAGTCAATTTTCCGTCAAGGTCGATGTATTCTGGCTCTATTTCTTTTGCAAAGTTGCGCAGGGCAGGAGTTCTTACACCACAGATTTCGTATCTTGTTTTGATAAATTTTTTGTTGAACTCAGCGTATGAATAATCGCTGTTGTCTTTTATGAATTTTTTGATGTTTATCATTATTCTCTTCTCAAACTTTCAACAGGGTCAAGTTTTGCTGCACGGCTTGCAGGGTAAAGGCCGGAGAGCATGCTTATAACAATTGCAACGGCCATTGCAAGAGCAAAGTACCACCACCTATAAGATATTGGAGTAAGGCCAATTGTGTATTTTAAAATGATTGAGACAATAAGCGTCATAAGCAAGTTGAAAATGATTCCACAAATGCCACTCAAAACGCCCACAAGGAAACTTTCTGATGTGAAGATTCGTTTGATATCCTTTCTTCTTGCACCGATTGACTTCATAACTCCGATTTCCTTTGTTCTTTCGGTTACACTCATATAAAGAACAACCAAAATCATCATGGCAGAAACCAAAAGTGAGATGCAGGAGATTATTGTAAGAGAAGTCCCTATTGTGCTTGACATGCTTGAAAACAGATTTGCAAGTTGGTCTTCAATTGAGCCCTTATATTTTTCGTTTGAAGCAAGGAAAGCGTTGATAAGGTCGGTTGTTTCCTTGCTGTCTGTTTCAATAAACAATGCATTTGGGTCAAGGCGTTCTCCAACAGGAGAGTCTGCAATAAGTTGTTGGAAATATTCATAATCAATATACAAAACCATATAGTTTGACATGATTGAAGTTTCCATAATACCTTTAATTTCAAGATCTCTTCTTTTTTCTGTGTCGTCGTTGAAAGTTTCGCCGTCTTTAAATGTTATGTTTGTGTAAGTGATTGGTGTTGTTGATGTGTCTGCATAGGAGAACGCAATATCCATTTTCTTTCCGATTGGATTTCCGTCTTCAAAGAGTGCTGCAGCACCTTTTGTAAGCATGATTCCACCAGTTTCGTCAACCATTTTTCCTTGAGCAACATTGCTGTTTGAATAGTATGGTGGAATGGTGTAAAGATAGAACACGTTTGAATCTTTAAGTTGAGAATCTGCTTGTTCTGCTTCTTTAAGAGCATCTTTGTCAAAGTAGTCGACAGAAACATCATTTGGGTTGTAAATGACTTTTGCATAAGTAAACATTGTCATCATTTGAACACCATGTTTGATGTCTGATTTGTTTACTCTAAATCTGCTTTCTTTTACACCTTTGTTTGCAAGATATGTGTTGATTTCTTCAACAAGAGTGTCGATATCAGAATCGCTAAACGACTTGTATTCTGCCATTTCTGCAAACGAACTGCTGTTTTTTGTGATTGTAACAATTTGTGGGTTGGAATAGGACTTCATGGTTGTATCAATAAAGTCGTCGATTCCGGAACTGAAGCACAGCATCAAAATCAAACTGCCAATGCCGATGGCAACACCAAATGCCATCAAAAAGTTTTTGACTCTGTTTGCCCACATGTTGTGAATGGAGAGTCTTATTGCTGAGCCAAATGAAAGGTTTTGTCTCTCTTTTCCAACTTTCTTTTTGTTTTTTGTTTGTGGCAAGTTTTGTTCCGTTTGTGGCTTGTTTTCAATAAGAGTCTTTTCACTCTTTACATATTTTTTGTTTGGGGTGTCAGAGACAATTCTTCCGTCAGAGATTTTTACAACTCTGGAAGAAATTGAAGCAACTTTTTCTGAGTGTGTAACCATAATTACAAGTTTGCCACTATCTGCAATTTCTTTTAAGATTTCAAGAATTTGCATTGATGTTTCGCTGTCAAGGGCACCTGTTGGCTCATCTGCAATAATGATTTCTGGGTCGTTGATAAGGGCTCTTGCAATTGCAACTCTTTGTTTCTGTCCACCAGAAAGTTGAGTTGGGTTTCTTTTAAGTTGGGTTTCAAGACCAACACGCTTGAGCATGTCGGTTGCCTTTGCAATTTTTTCTTTTTCTGGCATGTTGGAAAGGGTGAGTGCCAAAGTTACGTTGTCAAGGATTGACAGGTGGGAGATAAGGTTGAACGACTGAAAGACAAAGCCGACTTTGTTTTTACGATATTTGTCAAGTTGTTTGTCTGTGAGTTTTCCCAAATCTTCTCCGTCAGCAATAATTTGACCGGTAAAGTCAGAATCAAGGCCACCAATAAGATTCATAAGTGTACTTTTTCCGCTTCCACTTTCACCAACAATAGAAACAAGCTCACCTTTTTCAAATTCGACATTTACATCATAGAGAGCTTGAAAGTCTTCACGGCTGGTGATTTTGTATTTTTTGTTTACACCAATAAGTCTAAGCGCTTTTCTTGCCATAACTACTCCTTTGTTTCCGTTTCAAAAACTCTTGCATTTGCAAGAATTTGGTCGATTACATTTGAAAACACTTCCAAATCTTTCTTGTTTATGTTTTCAAGCAATTTTTGTTTAACTTTTTCTTTTGTTTCAATGCAGGTTTTTGCAAACTCTTCACCTTTTTTTGTAAGGGTTATTGCAGAGTTTCTTGAAAGGGTTGAAGTTTTTACAAGCCCTTTAAGTTGCATCTTAAAAATCATTCTGCTTGTGTGAGCCTTGTTGCAAAGTGCCAAATCACTAAGTTCCTGCTGGGTCTTGACACTCTTTGTGTAAAGGATTTCGGCAAAGACGGAAAAGCCCAGATTTAAATCACTCTTAAGCGCTTCTGCAAGACAATGCTCATAATATTTTTTTAAGTAAGACAAACTTTGAAAATCAATTTCTTTCATCTTTTACTCCTTATCTTGTTGACAAGTCAACTATAATATATCATATACAATAATTTTAGTCAACCAATTATCAATATTTCTTGCATTTGACAAATGTGTTGTGCTATAATTCCAACAGGTTTTAATATGGAAAATTTTGTAGACAGCTTGTTTGATGCAGTTTTGGATTGTTTGAAGATTATGCCTGTGTTGTTTTTGGCATATCTTCTTGTTGCATGGCTTTCTCACGATCACCATCACAAGCTGCGTGGATTTCTGTCAAAAGACAAAAAGACAAGTGTTTTATATTCTTCATTTCTAGGTTGTGTGCCACAATGTGGGTTTTCTTCTGTGATGGCAGACCTTTACAGCGAAAAGAAAGTTTCTCTTGGGGCACTTATTGCTGTTTTTGTTGCCACATCTGACGAAGCTGTGCCAATCATGTTGTCAAATGTTTCAAACAAAAAGGTTTTGATTGATATGCTCATTTTGATTGGTATCAAAGTTGTCTTGGCTGTTTTGTGGGGGTATGCAATTCAGGGCGTTCTTGCACTTAGAAAGAAAAAGCCTGTTGTTGAAGAAGAAGTTGAACAACATGACCACACGCACGACCATAAACATCAATGTGGACACATTCACACTGAAGAATGTGTTTCAAATTGTGGACATGAGCATGGTGGGTGCTTTGAAAATGTCTTTCTTGATGCGTTTTCTCACACCTTTGAGATTTTGATTTATATCTTTGTTGCAAACCTTGTTTTGAATTGCGTGATTGGACATTTTGGAACGGACGCACTTAAAAACCTTTTCACAAACAACGTTTATGTCCAAATTTTGATTGCAAGTTTGATTGGGCTTATTCCAAATTGCGCTTCTTCTGTTTTGCTTGTTGATTTGTATGCAATGTATGGCACAATAGGATTCCCAGCCCTTGTTGCTGGACTTACGTCTTGCGCTGGTGTTGGAATGATTATTCTTTGGACAAGAAACAGAAGACACCCACTCAAAAACTTTGGAATTCTGGCTTTGCAATTTGCTATCGGGGTTGCAAGTGGTATGCTGTTGACACTGATATTTAAATAAAAAAATGGCTAGGTTTTCTAGTCATTTTTTAATCATTGTAAAAATCAAATGCTCTCATGATTTCTTCAAGGTCATCTGTTGGGTTTAGGGCTTCTTCAAGGTTGAAACCACTATCTTCGTCTTCTACATTCTTGATGTCAGGAACATGGCTCACATTTTCTGGAACAACAGGTTGAATGTGCACTTCTTTTGCAGGCTCTTTTTTCTTGCGATATTCTTGCATTTTGTTGAGAAGCATTCTCATGCTGTCGTTTTCAGAATATACAGGTCTTGTGATTGATGCAGGGGAGTTTTCGGCTGTTTCGTTTGAAAATGACGAAACAACTTTTTTAAATTCGTTTAACAAACTTACAAAATCTCTGTCTCTCATAAATTGTGGAAACTTGAGTTCAAGTTCGCTTATCAAAAGTTCCAACTTGCTTGCAACAAGAGAATTGATTTTTTTGGAGCCTTCTTCTTGAAAACGTTTTTGTTTTTCAATGACGCTAAGGGCATTCATAATGTTTTTTTCTTTGTTTTCAATTTCTTGTCTTTCATTTTTTACGTCAAGAAGTTTTTTCTCTGCGTCTAGAACTTTGAGCTTTTCTGCCATAAGTTTTGCTTCATAACTTGTTTTAAGTTGTTGAATATAGTTGTCTACTTCGCTTTTGTTGTATCCGTCTTGCTCTTGTTGAAACATTTTACTTTCTCCATTTAATATTTGACAATATCGTCAATATCAATAATAACAAAAATGACACCACAAAAGCAATAAAAATTTCAAAACTAATCAAATTTTTTGTCAATAAATATCCGTATGCTGTCATAAACAAGGTTGCAAAGCACAGGACAAGGTGAAAATTTTGTCGGTGAATCAGGTATGTT
>CAKJYB010000001.1 GCA_918241715.1 Clostridiales bacterium | reverse complement strand
CTGCAACTGACCATCAAATTCTCTAAAAGATATGTGGTTTGTAATCAAAAATTCTTTAAGTATCTGATAAAATGAGCCTGCAAACAAAAAGACATTTACCCCACTTTTTGTGTACATGACAACATCGTTTTTCAAAGACATGAAATCTGTGATATAACTTTTGGCACCAATCGTTTTGTTTTCAAAATCACATCTTGTTGTGTTTGAAAAAATTGTATATTTTTTTAAATCCAAATCAGCAAAATTTAGAAACAAATCGTTTCTGTTCCACGACAATTTTTCACGACTTTTTGCCAAAATTTTGCATTCGTTTTCAATTTTTGATGGTTCGTCAACAAAAACCTCTTCACACAAATCAAATGCAGAGTCGTTTCCAAACTTTAAATAAAGTGGAGAAATTTCAATTTTGTCTTCAAGTTTTTGTGTGTTCATTGTGGCAAAATCAAAACTTATTATCTTTTCAATTTCGTCATCAAAAAATTCCACTCTAAAAGGATAGTCGCTTCCAGGAATAAAGATGTCAACAATCTCTCCACGCACAGCAAATTGACCTTCGGAATTTACAAAGTCAACTCTCTCAAAACCGAATGAAGAAAGTTTTTTAGACAATTTTTCAATCGGTATATTCTGGCCGGCAAACAGAGAAAATTTTTCTTTCAAAAACTTTAAATCAAACTTTGTTTCAACTGAAGATGGAAGAAAAATAAGCCCGTCAAGTTCACCCTTTAAAAACAGAGAAATTGCATTTGCAAAAACATTCAAGTTTACATCTTTTTCGTCTTCGTTTTCTCTTCCACAAGAAATAATTTGGACTCTTTTTCCACAATCTCCAAGACCTTTCTTCAACTTACTTGCAGAGACAAAATCACCTGCAACGTAAACAAACCTGTCTTTTTGTGCAACCTGTAAAACTTTTTCTCCAACAAAAAAACCACCCAAACTCTTAGCTTTGGGAAAGTTTTGTTTTTGTAAAAAGTCCAAAAATGTTTTCATTAAACTATTCTCTCACAAACTTCTTCCACAGCCTTGTCCAGAATAGGTTCAAAAGTCTCTTTGTCAAATTTTGACAAGACGTAGTCTACAAGGTCGACGCTTATATCTCTGCCAATTCCAACTTTAATACGTTCAAACTCCTGACCGATATGAGAGACAATGTTTCTAAGCCCATTATGCGTCCCTGCAGAGCCGTGTTCTCTATACCTTATGTTGCCCTTTGGCAAATCAATGTCATCAACAACAACCAAAATTCTTGCATCTTTATATTTTTCTTTCAGCAAAACAACGCTTTCTCCACTCAAATTCATGTATGTTTGTGGCTTTGCAAGAATCACCTTTTCTCCGTTATAAAAACCTTCTCCAACAAGAGCCTTAAACTTGTTTTTGTCCATGGAAATACCAAGCTTGTCTGCAAGCCTGTCAACAACTTCAAACCCAACGTTGTGATATGTTCCTTCATACTTTTTTTCAGGATTTCCAAGTCCAACAACAATAACCATCTTCTCTCCTAAAATTTTTTGTTTATAATTCTGTCAAAAGGTCCAACAACCCTGCCACTTTCCACTTTGCTCTTTTCAAGATAACTTTGGCATACAAAAGATTCATCGCTGACAATAGAATCCAAGATGTAGTTTCCACTTTCCAAAATGACATTTTTGCCAATATATGACTCACCTTTGATTATGTTGTTTGGATAAATCACAACACCATCTTCAATCTCAACGTCGGCGTCAATGTAGATTGTTTTTTCACCAAACATAACAACACCATTTTGTTTGTGATAATCCAAAATTCTTTGATTGAGCTTTTCAAAGGCATAAGACATTTTTTCTGCATTGTCAACAACCTGAAAATCGTCAGTGCCAAATGGCGTTATTGCCGAAGACATAAGCATTTTTGCCGTTTGCAAATATTCCGTCTTAAACACATAGCCACGTGCAAGTTTCAAGACGTTGAGCCTTTGTGTCGAAAAATAATTCATGACATCATTGAATGTCTCTCTCTTCAAAAGTGGAGTGTCGCTGTAAAGCACTGCAACAAAGTCAAACCCTTCAACAAGTGGTTTTACAGCAGACAAAACATCTTCTGGCTCATCAATGACAACTTGTTTGCAAGAAGAAGTGGCCATAGAAACCCATTCAATCATCTTCTTTCCACAAAGGTCAAAGTTTGGGGAATATCCACCCTTTGCCTTTACAACAACAACCAAAGTCTCCTTTGAAATCCACTCTGTGTTTTCCGTTTTCAAAAGAGTCTGTGTGTCTCCAATTTTTTGCAAAAAATCAAAAGCAATTTGATTTTCTTCTACTTCAATTTCTTTATCCAATTCCATAGTATCCATGAAAACATTATAAATTTATTTATAATTTTTGTCAACAAACTAAATCTCAAACGCAAAAATGTAAAAACAAATACGCAAAAATATTTTTAAATCAACAAAAATTATGATAAAATATGTTTGAACTATGAGAAAAATATCAACAAAAAACTTTCTTAAAATATTGTTTTTGCCAATTTTGCTTCTTGCAGTTGGCTTGTGTTTTTTTGTTGAAACTCCACACACAGCTCTTGCCGACACATCAATAGTTTTGCCGGAAATAAAAGACACAGAAGAAAGGTTTGTAATCACTCCAACGGCCTTTTCAAAAAATGGAAAAGAGCTTGAAATGACAACACACGAAGTTGTCCCACAAGTTGGAAATCCGTATGAATATTGCGTGTTTAAATGGAGAGACATCTCACATATCACATTCAATTTTTCCGTAAATCTTCAAGGCTCAACAAAAGCATTCTCTTCCTACTCATTTGTTGTAAGAAATGTTCAAACTGAAAACTACGACACAGACATAGGCAAAATGGACAAAAGAGATTTGATTAGTGGAAACATTTCAAACAACAGAGTTACCATTCCAAACTTTCACTACTATTTTGACACAAGAAGTGAAACAACTGAAACAGCAGTAAGAAAAGTTGGAAACGATTTTGGCCTTTACAAATTTGAATTTTCTTACACCTATTGGGCAGATTCGTCTGCCATAACCAACGCTGTAGGTTCTCTTTATGTCGCCCTTACTCCAGATGACGTAAACGATGTTATGGAAACAATAAACGTTGACGATCTTGACATAAACTACGAAGTTGGAAGTTCAAACAGACTTATGAGCATCTACAATTTGTCTCTTTCTCTTGAAGAAAGCTTCAAATACATCAATCCAAGCCTTATCGAATGGACGGCAGAAGGAAAGAGCAAGGACAACGTTGAATATGTTTTGTCCCAACAAATGAAAGACGAAAATCCAACAAAGTATATAAATTACAGAGTCATTTGGAAATCACAAATGCCAACAGAACCAAGGGGTGTAAACTTTGTTTTCGACTCCAACAACATCGAGGGGAAATGGACGATTTATTGCACAATCTACGACTCTGACCACAACCAACTTGCATCAGTAAAAACGGCCGAACTCTCCACAATCAAAACTCCAGCAAAATCATACCTTTGGGTTGTAATTCTTGTGGCAAGTTTGATTATTGCAACAGGCGTTGTCATTTTGGTTGTTTACAAAAAGAAGAACAATTCAAAAACCTGATTAAAGAATATTGTGAAATCCGGCGCCCATAAAGTGTTGGAACGTTTCGGTGTAGCTTTTTATAATTTCAAGCGAAGTGAAAAATTCAGTTTCTTCTGCTTCGTCTATGTAAGTTTTTAGTCTTATAATTTCAACTTTAAGTTGTTCTATGCTTTTATGGTTTACCAAAAGGCATAGTTTTTTTTCATCTTTGCCCCAGTCATAATCAAGGTTTTCCACCAAACTTGCCACTTCCCCATTGACTATGCCACCATTTTTCTTTGCAACAACTTCAATTTCATAACAATAGTCCTTTACTTGCCCCAAAGAAGACACAACAAGCCTGTCTTCAACTACGCACGTCAAAACAATAAAAAGAAAGAGAAAAATCGACCCAATAATTTTAAATTTTGTAAGATTTGTCATTGTTTTTCTTCCTTTTTGTCTAATTGTGTCGTTTTATATTTTTCTCCCATTTGTTGAAGATATACTTTTCCATTTTTGTCGATTGTCAGAAGCAAAACCTTTTTTACACTTTTTATTTCTTCTCTCTTCAAAAGCCTTTCAACGTCTTCCCTTTCAAGTTTTGCAAGTTTTAGGTTTTGTTCTAAAATTTTGCCTTCATTTATTATGTTTATCGGCAAAAAACTTTCGTCAATTTTCTTGTTTAAATCTCCGGCAGTAAGTGGAGCAAACTGACTCTTTGGCAAAACACTCATTTTCCCGTTTGTCTCCATGATAGCATATTGAATTTGCTCTATGCTAAAATACCCACACCCCCTGATTGCTTCAAACACATCGTCAACAGACATATTAAGGTTTTTAAGCGCTTTATAATCAATTCCGTCGGGATTTATAACAATCACCGGCTTCCCACTTAAAAACGTGGAAAATTTGTTGCTTTTAGAACTTAGAAAGGTCAAGAGAAAATGTGTTAAAACAAGAGTGAAAAGTGGAATTATTCCATGCATAATCGGAACAGAAATTTCTGCCATAGGAATAGTAACAAGGTCTGCAATAATAAGTGTCAAAACAAGTTCAAATGGTTGCATTTCTCCAAGTTGTCTTTTCCCCATAATTCGATAAAGAAAAAGCACTAAAAAATACATAACCAAAACACGCAAAACAATCGTCAACATACAAATAGTATGTTCTTTTTTTGCAAAAAATTGACTTCGTTAGGCATTTTTTCTTTTTTTTAACAATTTTTCTGACAGAAAAACCTTGACAACAGAAAAGTTTAAAACACCAAAAACCATGCAGAGCAAAACATAAACTCCCACCCCCAAAATGCAACTTAATGCAAGGGACAAAACCATCGGAAGAGCATAAGAAAGCAGGGCTCCAACAAACGACGTCAAAGCGATGGTTGGCAGAGAAATCAAAATCAAAAGCGCAAGTCTTGGCAAAACGCTTATGTTGATTTTAACTTTCTTTTTTATCATAGAAAAATTTAGGACGCTTGAAATAACATACGACATGCCCATTCCAACAATCAAAGCGTTGATGCCGATGTATTTTGGAAGAATCAGAATTGACAAAAACATAAACAAGTCGCCCACAAAATAATTTAAAAAAGACTTCACTTCACAACCAATTGAATTTAAAATCGCAGACGAAAGGTTTGTCAAACCCATAGGAATCATAATCCATGCAGAAAACTGCAACAACGTTCCACTTAAAACATCATTATACAAAAACAATCCAATTCTGTCGCCAACAGCAATAAAAACAGGGACTATAAAAAAGGACACCAAAAGCGTAAAGTTTACAGACGTCTGCACTCTTCTTTCAATATGTTTTAAGTCGTTTTTGACCATTGCCATAGAAATATCTGGAATGAGTGCTGTGGTGAGAGAACTTATCAGTGCAGACGGCAAAAACAAGAGTGGAAAGGTCATTCCAAGTGCAACACCATATATGCTCATTGCTTGATGAGATGTATAGCCAGCACCAATCAACCTTGCCGGCAAAATCAACGCAATAAGTGGAGCAGTAAAACTTCCCAAAACTCTAACTCCGGTGATTGGTGATGCCTGCCTAATAACACTCTTATATATTTTTGTCGGCCTGCCAATCTGTCCACCATAAAAGAAATATAAAAGCAAAACAAACACAGCAGATACAACACAAGAAATTGTAAAGGACCAAGCCACAACCTTTGCCCCTTGCAACGCAGACAACCCAGAGCCTAAGAGCAAAACGCAAACAGAAATCTTTACAACTTGTTCTATCAACTCTGAAACGCACAACCCAAAATAGTTATCTTTCCCCCACATTGCACCCCTAAAAACAGAGTAAATTGCAGAAAAAATTAAAGACGGAAGCAAAATTATTAAAATATTGACACAATTTTCGTCTGTAAAAATGTTTTTAAAAAGCCCCTTAAAACACAGCACAATCAGGCACAAAATTGTGCTGACAATAAACGACATAAAAACGCAAGTTGACACCAAATCTCCAATCGATTTGTTGTCTGATTTAACCCTGTAAGTTGCCGTCATTCTTGAAATAATCAGCGTAAGCCCACTTGAAACAATCGTCAACAAAACCATAAAAATAGAAAGAGCAACTTGGTATATTCCAAGCGCTTCTGGCCCAATTGCTCTTGAAAGAAATATTCTAAACAAAAAGCCAAGAAATCTTGTCAAAACAGAAAAAATGGTGATGACTGCGACATTTTTTACGATTGATTTCATACAAATAATCTTATAGAATCACATCAAAAAAATATTCCAATTCGACAAGGAGTTTTTATGTCTTTAAAGAAACTTTCTTTTCCATTTTACAAAGTAAAAAACAAGGAAACTTTAAAAAGCGTTTCCCAGAAGTTTGGCATTGATCCAACCACACTTTTGTTGTTGAACAATCTTTCTCCAAAAGAAGTCAAAGAGAACGTCATTTTAAAAATCAAACAGGACTAGGTGCTTTTAAACTTTTTTCTCAAAAAACTTTCGATTTTTTTGCTGTATTTGAAAGATAAATAGACCAAAACGGCCACAACAATCAAAAACACAGCCCAAACAGCAAGTCCCCAGCCACTATAAGGGATAATCTCTCCACTTCCAAAATAACATGTCATAAAAACACCAAGTGGCCTTGCAATAAGATTTGTGATTGAAAAGAAAGTCCACGACATGTCCGTTGCTCCTGCAATAAGGCAAAGTATGTCATCTGGAAAAATTGGCATAATCATCATCACAAAAAAAGAATATCTTGCATCTGTCAAAATTTTTGTCCACTTTTTTGCGCTTTCCTGCCCAGCCATAAAAACAATAAGTTTCTTTCCAAAAACTCTGCCAAGCAAAAACGCAAAAGTGCTTCCAAACAAAATGCCAGAAAGACTTAAAAGAGAAGCCTGCAACGGACCAAAAATAATTGCTCCGGCAAGTGTTGTAACTGCAGATGGAATCGGAAGAAACGTAACCTGCAAAAACTGCAAAAGAACAAAAGTAAATCTCCCCCAAAACCCCATTCTCAAAATAAAGTTTTTGATTTTGTCCACAGAATTTATGTCTTCCCAAACGCCAGTCCAAATCAATATCAAATAAGAAAACACGATCACAAGCACAAAAATTGCTATGACCAGTGTTGTTCTTATGATTGTCTTCTTTTTTGCTTCACTCATCAAGGATTATACTCACTAGGATTTGTTTTTGCCAATTTTTTTCTTACATTCTCTTCTGTTTCTTTGCTTACTTTTTGTGGCTTAATGATTTTTACATCACTTGCAGGAACAACCATTCCTTCTGCAACATCTTCCACCCCTTCCACAACAATTCCGTCTTGAGCCGGATAGAAGTCGTGCCTGATCTCTTTTTCTCTTTGCAAAACCCCATCTTTATAATACTGAATATAAGCCTTGCTTTCATACCCTTCACGTGGGTATTTCAACCTAAAGTATTCTCCCTTATACAAAACCCTGTCTTCATAATCCTTTTTTGTGTCGGACACAATTTTGTCCCCACCATGTGGCAAGATTTTTACAAGCTCTGCCCTGCGTTTTATTTCCACTCCTTCGTCAAGTTTCTGCCCGTAAACAAACACTTTGACGGACTTTTCGTCTGCCTGCGTCTTGATGTAAATTGGGCTTTGTGTGTTGTTTTGAAAAACAAGGTCAGAATAATCCCCAGACACCATGGCGTCAAAGGAAAGTGGCACATAAGAAGCAGGAATTGTGTGGTGGTTTACACTCAAAATGTCAACGTCAGCAAGAAGAAGTGCATTGTAAAGAGTTGTTGATGCTTGACACACTCCACCACCAACGCCATCAACATAGACACCACCGACAATTATGTGTGCATTTTTGTATCCCTTTTCTTTTACTCTATCCCCAGTCGTTTCGTTGAACGAAATTGTCTGACCTGGCTCAACAATCATTCCATTAAAACTTTCAAGTGCTCTTTTTATGTTTTCTTTTCTTTCTTTAGAGCTTTTTTCGTAGTTTGTTTCAAAACTGCTTCTAAGTCCAACGCTGTTTTTCATCTTTTCCACGTCAACTTCCTGTCTAAACTCAACAATTGGAATTTCTATCTTCACTTTCTTAGCGCTTGTCAAAGCATTGTCAATTTCTTGAAAAAGTTTGTCTCTTTCCACAAAGATTTTGCTTTGCCCTTCATCAACTTGAAAGACATCTTCTTGGTCTGGAACAAAAACAAGACTTGCCGGCTTTGCGTCCTGTTCAACTTGAGAAATTATTTCGTCAATTTTTTCATCAAGGTTGGCAAGAACACTTGTGTAAGAAACCTTAAACTCTTTTCCGTTTTCTTTTATCTGTTTTTCTTTTTTTCTGTTTTGCAAAAAGTTTCCACTTCTCTCTGCCTTTGCCATCTGTTTTATCTCTGGTTCGATTTTGTTGTAAACTTCAAAATCGTTTCCATACAACGTCCAACTTTTGTCGTTGTGGCAAAGTTTGATTTCAACGTCCTTTTTGCCTGCAAGCATATCAGTCAACACAACATTTTCTGCTTCAGCAACAGACATGTTTGAAACGTCAAGACCATTTATTTTTGTGTTTTCATAAAATGTTTCATTTCCAGAAAGTGCGCTTTCAAAAAAGAATTGGCACACAATCAAAAGTGCAACAGAAAGTGCAGAAATGGCGAAAAACCACAAAAAACCACTTCCGTTTTTAGATTTTTTTGTTTCTTTTTGTTTTTTGCTCATGTCTTTATTATGTTTAATTATAAAAAAAATAACAAAAAAACTGATTGTTTAAATCAGTAATTTTGCAAATTGTTTTTTATTTCTACAAGCAAATCTTCTTTTTCGTTTTTGACTTTTCCATCAAAAACTTTGCTCAAAAGATTTTTCAAAATTTTGTCATAAAGACGCTTGTCAATTTTTGGAAATTCTTTTTTGATTGCATTTTCGTCAATCTTTAAATCTGCAACCTGAATGACAAGCCCGTGTTCGATAATGTATCTGTAAAAGAAGTTGTATTTGCTCTGCACCCTTTTTGACCTTCCACCAACAAGAGAATAAATGTTTGGCCAGTCTTCAAAATACTTCAAAAAGAACGTCTTGTTTTTCGTCCCAGCAAGCGCATCATAATAACCTGCAAGATAGACAAAAATTTTGTTTGTCATGGCTTCGTTGAAATCAAATTGCTCTTTCAAAACTTTTTCAACAAACACTTGCAAACAATCTGGTTTTTGTGTGTCAACAATGTCAATCAAAAGCCCCAAAAATCTGTCTTCAACCTTGTATACAAGTTTGTATTTTATTCTCTTTTTCTCAAATCCAAATGCGCCCCAAACGCCAAGTTTGTTTAAAAGTTCTAGTGCTCTTTTTAAACTTCCCTGATTTAAGTGATATCTCTTGTCGCAATACAAAATTTTTTCAATTTCTGTAAATTTTCTGTTTCCGGTAAGGTTTTTTACGTTTAAAGCATATTTTTGTGCAGTTTTAAGCGCATCTTTATCAATCTTAAAATCAAGTTCTCCAGCAATTCTGACCATTCTCAAAATTCTTTCGCCGTCATACTTCAAAACTTCATTTGGGTCAATGTTGCAACGAATAATTTTGTCCTTTAGGTCAATAATCCCGTGATAATAATCCACAACTTCGTCCGTGTTGATGTTGTAGTAAATTGAATTGATTGTGAAATCTCTTCTTATTGCATCATCACGAATATCATTTGTCCTTTCAACTCTAAGTGGCGTGTGAGAGCCGTCTTCGTCATAGATGTCTTTTCTAAAAGCTGTATATTCGTATCTTTCCCCTTCTTTTGTTATAAGAAGTGATCCAGTCTTCAAATTTTTGATTTTTACACTATAATCAGAATTTTGCAATCTTTTTGAAACTTCTTCAATGTCAACCGAACTTGCCAAATCAACATCGCTACCTTCAATTTTTAGTATCTTGTTTCTTACATATCCACCAACGATATACAAATTTTCTGGGAAAAATTGTGCAAGTTTTTTCAAGTTTAATGAAATATCAATAAACATTTCTCCTCCAAAAACGTTTTGTCCTTATAATAATAAAATAGTTTATTTGTGCCGGAAAAGTCAAATATAATTTGACATTTTGATTATATTTTAATAAGATATTATTGTATTAAAAGACAGGAAAAAATGAAAAGACGCAAAAAATCAAAAAAACAGCAAACCACCATTCAAGATATTCCTATTGTCAGATATCAAACTGACAAGGATTTGGGTTTGTCTGAAGAGCAAATAAATGAAAGAATTGAGCATCACCTTATAAACGACACAAAGATAAGGACTTCAAACTCCTATCTTACAATCATAAGAAAAAACATCTTCACAATCTTCAACCTTATTTGGATTGTGATTGCAGTTGCCCTTATGTGTGTTGGAGCATGGAGTGATCTTGTTTTCTTGTTTGTTGTTATTGCAAACACAGCAATTGCCATCTTCCAAGAAATCAAATCAAAAAACACGGTCGAACGTCTTTCTATGGTTTCGGTGCCAAAAATCAAGGTTATGAGAATGGGCTTTGTGCATGAAATGAACGGCGAAAAACTTTTGCTTGACGACATAATCATTCTTGAAAGTGGAAATCAAATCCCAACGGACTGCATCATTGTTGACGGGAATGTTGAAGCAAACGAAAGTCTTTTGACTGGAGAGTCAAACTCAATCAAAAAGAATGTTGGCGACACTCTCTTGGCTGGAAGTTTTCTTGTTTCAGGCGTTTGCTATGCAAGAGTTGACAAGGTCGGCAAACAAAACTACATTCAAACGGTTGCCGAACGCACAAAGGACTTTAAGCCACAAACATCAAACTTGTTTAAAGACTTAAACAGCCTTATCAAGATTATCATTTTGATTTTGATTCCTATCGGAGCATTGACGTTCTACAAAGAGTATTCAATCTCCCACAGCATTCCAAGTTCGATCACCAGAACAAGTGGTGCTTTGGCAGGAATGATTCCTGCAGGAATGTATCTGCTTATCACCATAAGTCTTTCTGTTGGAGTTATCACTCTTGGCAAAAAGAAAACTCTTGTAAAAAACATTTATTCAATTGAAATGCTTGCCCGTGCAAACGTGCTTTGCCTTGACAAGACGGGGACAATCACAGACGGAACAATGAATGTTGTGGAAGTTCTCCCACAAAGTTCTAAGACTCCAAAACAACTTGAAGAAATCATGCGTCAAATCTTTGCAAACCAAAAGGCAACAAATGCAACAAGTTTGGCATTTATTGACTTCTACGGAAAGGAGAAAAACCCCGACGCAAAAGAAGTTATCGAATTTTCTTCTTCAAGAAAATACAGCGCAACAACCTTAAACAACGGAAAGACGTATTATCTTGGAGCATACTCATTTATCAAATGCCCAATCACTGCAACACAGAGAAAACTTGTAACTGGCTACATGGAAAAGGGATACAGAGTTATCACTCTTGTTGAAGACGACCATGCATACAGCGAAAAGAACGTTGGAAAGGGTGGCAAAATTATCGCTTTCTATGCCCTTGAAGATCACATCAGAAAAGATGCCGTTGAAACAATCAAATGGTTTAAAGAAAACGACGTAGAAATCAAAATAATCTCTGGGGACGACGCACTGACCGTTTCAAAAATTGCAAACAGGGTTGGCGTTCCAAACAGCGACAAATACGTATCTTTGGAGGGTTTAAGCCTTAAAGAAGTTGCACAAATTGCAGACAAATTTGCTGTGTTTGGGCGTGTTACACCAGAACAAAAACACACAATCATAAAAACCCTTAAAACACAAGGAAAAGTGGTTGCCATGACCGGTGATGGCGTAAACGACACACTTGCACTTAAAGAAGCAAACTGCTCAATCGCTATGGCTGACGGAAGCGAAGTGGCAAGAAACATCTCTCACCTTGTTTTGATGGAAAGCAACTTCTCTGCTCTTCCATCAGTTGTTGAAGAGGGAAGAAAGGTTGTAAACAACGTTCAACACTCTTCAGTTTTGTATCTTATGAAAACGCTTTTCACAATGCTCCTTTGTGCCACAACATTGATTATGGGCGTTTCTTACCCATTCACACCAAAACAAATGCTTCCACTTGAAACGTTTGTCATTGGAATCCCATCATTCCTGTTGGCACTTCAACCAAACAAAGAACTGATTCGTGGAAACTTCATTCCACAGGTTTTGAAAAAATCAATTCCTTGTGCCCTTGTCATGTTTGTAAACATTTTGGCAGTAATTTTAATGAACCACACTTCAACAACCTTGACAGCAACAGAATACACATCTCTTTGCACAATGCTCCTTTCAATTGTGGGCTTTGTAAACCTTGTCTGGATTTGCGTTCCATACAATTGGATTAGACGTCTTGCCGTTGTTGCATCAGCAGCTGCACTTATCACAATTTATGCAAGTGGATTTGGAACATTCTTTAGAGTAACCGACTTCACATTCCCAGTGCTTGTAACACTTGGAACTTGTGTTCTTGTAACAGCTTTTGCCGTAACAGGAATGTATTATTTCGGCAAATGGCTTGCAAAAAAGACTTCAAACAAAGAAAATAAACTTGACACTGCCGGAGCAAAATTCTGGAACAAACTTTCCGGAGTTTTTGAAAGAGAAGCATATCTCCCAGAAGCAGGAGAACAAGAAGTCGAAAAGAAAGGCAAAAAGAAATCGAAAAAAGAAATTTCAGAAGATGTCCCTGTGGCAATAAACAGGAAAGAAAAGAAAAAGGACGACAAAGAAGAAGTTCCTGTTGCCCTTAGAAACATCAAAATAAGAAAGAAAAAGGATTAAAAAATGAATCAAAAAACCGAACAAATAACCATTGGAATTTCAGAAGAAAGTGTCTATGCTGGCTATGCCGTTGAAGACAGAGAAACTATTGACGAAATGCTTGTTGATGCCATTGAAAAAGTGGCAGACACAAAACCAATCAGCAAAAAACTTGAAATAACATTTTTGCATGACAGCAACCTAAAATTTGACGAAGAAAGATTTACGACAGCATACAAAAATACCATGCAAAACAAAGTTGACGCAAAAAAGAGAGAAATCACAAGATGTCTTTTCACCGGCATTTCTCTGCTTGTTGTTGCAATCTCTGCCCTTTTGGCATTTGTTTATTTCTTTGTTGACAAAAGTTTGTTTTGGAACAAGTTTGGCGAAATCATATCATGGGTCTTTGTTTGGGGCTCAGTAGAAGTGTTTACAATTGAACTTATTCAACTTTTAATCGACAAGGCAAAGGCAAAACGTCTTCTAAATGCAACCATAATCATAAAATCAAAATCAAAAAAGGCTTAGTTTTTTAAGCCTTTTTCTTTTATTCAAACATGTTTTTTATTTTTTCGTTTGCCGAAAGCAAAAGATTTTTCAAAAGTGTAAATCTTGTTGCAGTATATTTGTTTGCAACCATTCTGTGCAAATATTGTTTTTCTCCAACAATGACCACCATCTTTTTTGCACGGGTAACGGCAGTGTAAATCAAATTTCTTGTCAAAATGATGCTTGGCCCAGAAATTGCAGGAATTATGACAACATCAAACTCTGACCCCTGACTTTTGTGGATTGTAATTGCATAAGAAAGCGACAAATCCACCAAATCCGGCCTTGTATACAGGCAAATTCGTCCATCTTCAAATTCGACAACAACTTCTCCGGTCTGGGTGTCAATTGTCAAAATGGAGCCAATATCGCCGTTAAACACTCCCTGTCCGATTTCATCTGCAAATCTTCCATGTTTCTTCCACTCAAGATCATAGTTGTTTGACATCTGCATAACTTTGTCGCCCTCTCTAAAAATGGTGTGTCCAAAGTCTAGTTGACGCTTGTTTGGTGCTGGTGGATTGATTTTTTCTTGAAGTTCTTTGTTCAAGTTTTCAATTCCACAAACGCCGGCTTTAAGTGGTGCAAGCACTTGTATTTGTTGCGAATCAATTTTTAAATATTGTGGAAGCCTTGTTGTAACCAAATTGACAATGGTGTTTTTAATAAGTTCTGGGTCGTTTTTGCTTTCAAAGAAGAAATCCATGCTTGTATTGTCAATAAATGGCATCTTCCCTTCGTTGATAAGGTGAGCATTTGTGATAATCAAGCTCTTTTCTTCTTGTCTATATATCTTCGTTAGCATGCAATATTTGATTATTTCACTTTTCAAAATGTCAGAAAGAACATTTCCTGCGCCAACACTTGGCAACTGGTCTTTATCTCCCACCAAAATCAATTTGCAATCTCTTGGCAGAGCCTTTAAAAGCGAACACATAAGCGAAACATCAACCATGGAAACTTCGTCAACAATCACGCAATCATATCTAAGTGGATTGCTTTCGTTGTGCACAAAATAGCTTTGATCCTGCTGAATTTGGTTTACTTCCAAAAGCCTGTGAATTGTTTTCGCTTCCGTCCCTGTGCTGTCAGTCATTCTTTTTGCAGCACGACCTGTTGGAGCCGACAACGCCACTTTCTTTTGTGCATTTGACAAAATTTCTACAATACATTTTATGATTGTGGTCTTTCCAGTTCCCGGACCACCGGTGATGACAAAAACGCCATTTTTGATTGCTCCGACAACAGCATTTTTTTGCTCTTCGTGAAACTTTATGTTGTTTCGTCTTTCAAAGTTTTCGATTTCACAGGTTAAATCTACGTCATTTTCCTGCTGACAATTTGCCAACCACACAAGTTTTTGAGCAATCGCGTTTTCATAATAATAATATTTTGAAAGCATGACAATTTCGACGTTGTCCTGCCACAAAACGACGGCAGTTCTGTCAAGAGTCAAGCTGTCAAAAGCCTGAATAAATTTTTCTTCGCACTCTTCATAAGGAAGTTCCAACGCCTTTGACGCTTCGTCCATAAGCATTGACTTTGGCAAATATGTGTTTCCGTTTCTCTCACAATTTGTTTTCAAAACATATATAAGCCCAGCTCTGATTCTGAAAAGGCTGTCCTGTGGTATTCCAGAATTTTGGGCAATTCGGTCTGCAGTCAAAAATCCAATTCCGTCCACATCTTCAACAAGTTTGTAAGGGTTTGTTTTGACAATTTCTGTCGTTTTTTCCTTATAAACATTGTAGATTTTAAGTGCCATGTTGGTTGTTATATTGAAATTTTGCAAAAAAATAATGGTGTTTTGGACTTCTCTGTGTTCCTTGAAAGAAAAACCAATTTCCACGGCCTTTTTGTCGCTTATTCCAGAGATTTGCGCAAGTTTTTGTGGTGAATATTCAAGAATGTCAAGCGTGTCTTTCCCAAACTTTTCCACAATTTTTCTTGCTGTGATTGGTCCAACACCACGAATAAGTCCACTTCCAAGATATTTTTCTATTCCTTCAAGTGATTTTGGCATAGAAATCTCATAGGTGTCAAAAGCGTATTGCACCCCATATTTTGTCTTTTCAAACTTTCCTTCAAGCGAAACCATTGCTCCAACTTGAATATCAATAAACTTGCCCACGATTGTTACAATGCTGTCGTCTTTTTCCAGTCTTGCAACCGTGTAGCCGTTTTCTTCGTTTCTGTAAACAATATCTTCAATAGTTCCAACTAATGCCATAGTCATATTTTAATAACTTTTTGTTTAAAATGCAAGCAAATTAGTTGCAAAAAAAGTTGTCATAAACTATAATTAAGAATATGAAAAACATTGATAAAATACTTGAAATTGAAGCACTAACTGAAAATATCACAAAACACTTGGCAAAAAACAATCTTCTCAAAGTCAAGTTGTTGTATTTTATCTCACAATACGAAAATTTGTCTGTAAGCATGATTATTGACAAACTTGGCATCAAAAAGTCAAATTTTGCGCTTATGACAAAAGAACTTGAAAAAGAAAAACTTGTTGTTTCCAAACAAGGTGAAATAGACAAAAGATGTCGCATGATGAGTTTGACAGAAAAAGGCAAGGCAGAGCTTGACAACTTTATCTGTTCTCTTGACGCCTGTTTTGTTGAAAAAGATGGCGAAATCGAACACGCCTTGGACGTTTTGTCCACTTACCTTAACAAAAAGATTTAATTTGGAGGCATTATGCTTAAGTTTTATAATTCTCTGACAAGAAAAAAAGAAGAGTTTGTTCCACACAACAAAAACGTGGTAAACATGTATTCCTGTGGCCCAACCGTTTATTACTACCCACACATTGGAAATTTTCGTGCCTATCTTTTTATGGACAATATCCGTCGCACACTTAAATACAACGGCTACAAACTTGATGGAGTGATGAACATAACCGACGTCGGCCATCTTACCTCTGATGCAGACGATGGCGAAGACAAAATGCTTGTTGCAAGCGAAAGAGAACACAAAACTCCATGGGAAATTGCAAAATTCTATACCGACATCTTCATGCAAGACGCAAAAAAACTAAACATTGACTTGCCAGAACACATTGTTCCTGCAACATCAGTCATAAATGAAATGATTGACTTTGTCAAAGTGTTGATTGAAAAGGGTTTTGCATACGAAACAAGCAAAGGGATTTACTTTGACATCGAAAAGTTTGATGACTACGGCAAACTTTCCGGCATGGACATCAAAGAAAAACTTGCCGGCGCAAGAATTGATGTTGACGAAGAAAAGCGTAGCCCATACGATTTTGTCTTGTGGGTAAAAGCCCCAAAAGAGCATATCATGCAGTGGCCTAGCCCATGGGGAATGGGATATCCGGGCTGGCACATTGAATGTTCTGTGATTGGAGACAAATATCTTGGTGAATATATTGACATTCACACCGGTGGAGTTGACCACAAGCCTGTGCATCACGAAAACGAAATTGCTCAAAGCAACTGCCATTATGGGCATCAAGTTGTAAAAAATTGGATGCATCTTGAATTTTTGCAAGTAAATGGTGGCAAAATGAGCAAAAGCTTGGGAAATCTTTACACGATTTCTGATTTGGAAAAACGTGGCTACAGCGCAGAAGATTTCAGATTCTTCTAC